>WLKU01000005.1 GCA_009701105.1 Actinomycetota bacterium
CCGCCAATCCGAAGTTCCTCAATGTTGTAAGCCAACTCCAGTTCAGAAGAGATAGTCAGACCCATCTGTCTGGCAGTAGAGACCACATGATGGCTTTCCGAAATTCCGGGTGCAGGTGCAAGACGAGTGATGCGTTTCAAAGTACCGACCACTGCCGTCTCGTCGGTCGCATCAATAAATTCACAGTTCAAAGCTCTTGCAAAATCTTCATGTTGTTTCGTAGCTTCATCGTCGGCGAGAATCACTGTCTCGCCACGCTCATGCAGCGCGTTCGCGACTGCCATTCCTGCCACCCCAAGACCAAACACCAATGTTGTTTGCTCTACACTCAACGCAAACCAGCTTGCCGCGTAAAGTCTGCAATAAAAATCGCAACTGCAGTTGCAACACAAATGCCAGAAATGATCCAGAACCGAATGATTACGGTTGTTTCAGGCCAGCCACTCAATTCAAAATGATGATGGATCGGCGACATTTTCAGTAGTCGTCGCTTCCGACCGGACGCCTTAAACACACCCATCTGCACAGCTACAGAACCAGCTTCGAAAACATTGATTCCACAGACGATCGGCAAAAGCAAATGTGTATTCGTCGTGACTGCGAGCATTCCTAGCGCAGCGCCAAGACCGAGTGCTCCTACATCGCCCATAAAAATTCGTGCCGGAGCGGCGTTCCACCATAAGAAACCTGCGCACGCTCCTGCCAAAGATGCAGAGAGCACAGCCAGGTCGAGTGGGTTAACAATGTCATAAATGCGCGGATTACGAAAAGCCCAATATGCAATCACGGTGAACGCCAAGAATCCAAACAGTGCTGAACCTGCGGCCAATCCATCCAATCCATCGGTCACATTGACGGCGTTAGTAGTGCTCCACACCATGATGGCTGTCCAGACGATAAAGATCGGTCCGGTGATGTCCCAACCAGGACTCGTTGCTCGCGTAAACGAAATGGTCTCGACCACACCGGTCGTACTCGACAACAGCCACAGCAACAACAACGTGATACCAAAGGTGATCCAACCCTTTTTCTTCCAAAAAATTCCTCGGTTGTGTTGGCGACGCACCTTCAAGTAGTCATCAAGAAAACCAATCGCTCCAAGCACAAAAACGGTAAGCCAGATAATGGCGGCCTGATCAGAAAACGGCAGACCTGCTCGCACATGTGCGACGGTCCATCCAATCGCTCCCGCAAACAAAATAGCGATACCGCCCATGGTTGGGGTGCCCTGCTTGCCCATCTGATGTACTGGCCCGTGATCCTCTGCGCCAAGAATCGGCTGGCCCTTACCAAGCCGTGCAAAAATAACCATCAGCACACGAGTGCCGATAAGCGACACGATCATGCCGATTGAACCTGCGATAAAAATTGGAATCATGAGAGCGCACCTATCAATTCATTGGCAACTTGAGCATCATTGAACGGCAGAACCTGATTGCCAATGGTTTGGGTTATTTCATGACCCTTACCAGCGATGATCACGACATCACCTTTTCTGGCTGTCATTAGAGCTAATTCTATTGCAGATCGACGATCCAACTCGACACTTACATGCGATCTGCCCACTGCATCATCAATGCCAGAAGTAATTTGTTGCGCAATGTCGGAAGGTTCTTCCGATCGAGGATTATCCGACGTAACGATGACACGGTCGGCGCCAAGTGCTGCAACCATCCCCATCATCGGACGCTTAGCTTTGTCTCGATCACCACCGCAACCGAACACCAAGATAATTTTTCCTCCAGGTGCAATTATTTCTCGCATTGTGTCGAGCACACGTTGCAGTGCGTCTGGGGTATGCGCATAGTCGACGATCACATCAAACGATGCATCGTTGGAGATCGATTGAAATCTGCCAGCGACCGTTCCTGCAGCAGCCAATCCGGAAACTATGTCGACGACGTCGACTCCAAGACCGGCTGCCACAGTGGCGGCAGCAAGCGAATTTGACACGTTAAATTTTCCTCCGACCGGAACATGCAATTTCTTTTTCCGCCAAACATACGAGTGGCTACTTGCAGTGACTTCTAGATCGTTGGCATCGTCAAGCCCAAAGCTCACCGTGTTGATTTCGGTTGCATCCAACAGCAATCGTCCGTGCACATCATCATGATTGATAAAGCCAAGACTTGAAAACTTCTGGTCAAACAAACTTGCTTTCGCTGCAAAATACTGCTCTTGAGTTTTATGAAAATCTAAGTGCTCTGGCGAAAGATTCAGAAAAACCACAGCATCAAATTGGGTGCCAACAATGCGTTGCAACACAAGCGCATGCGAAGTCACTTCCATCACTACCGCTTGAACCCCGGCATTGACTGCCTGCCATAAACTTCGTTGCAAATCGCAAGACTCAGGTGTGGTCCTCGCACCGGAAAGTGTTCCGAACACTTCGGTGTTTAACCCTTGCTGACGAAAGATCGCGCCCAATAAATGGGCTGTTGTTGTTTTGCCGTTTGTTCCTGTGATACCGACAACACGCAACTTCTTGCTCGGGTGATCATAAAATGCACTCGAGATCTCCCCCATTGCGCGCCGAGTATCAGTCACCACAATTTGCGCACAATCAAAAGGAAGTTCGCGCTCCACCAAAAGTGCAGATGCTCCCGCGTTCAGCGCGTCTTGAGCAAAATCATGACCATCCGTGTTGTCGCCAACCACGCAACAAAACAACGAACCGCGACTCACCTGCGTCGAATCATTGGTGATGTCACTAATTGTCGCATCAAGCGAACCAACCGAGGCATACATCACGCCAGGCAAATGACCGGCGTATGTTGCTTCGAGCAGTTTGCCTAGCGCTTGAGGCGCGACCGTATCCGTCGTCGCCTTCATAACTAGTGCGTAGCCCCTAGCTCGGCAGGGCGCTCCTTTGGACAGCCCATGTCTGTTGCTGCAGGCCGAATATCAAGTTCGTTGATCAGTACCTGTGCAATGTTTGCAAATACTGGAGCAGCAGCAGTACCACCAAAACGATCGCGTGATGCTGGGTCTGGTTCGTCGATCGAGACCAACACGGTGAAGCGTGGGTTTTCTGCAGGCAAGAATCCAACAAATGATGCGAAATATGCACGCGATCCATCATCTTTGACGTAGGTGCCGTTGTCTTGGCGCTTGTAACCAGTGCCCGTCTTGCCAGCAACAGTCATTCCCGGCACCCGTGCGAGCGATGCAGTTCCAAAGCACACGACATCACTCATTAAAGAGCGCATCGTTGCCGCCACTTCCGGTTTGATCACGGTGTGTGTAGCTGAAGGTGTGCTTGGTTGATTAATTCCATTTAAGTCAATCACCGAACTAACAAGCCGTGGCGCAACATAGACACCGTTATTAGCAACCACATTGACACCCGCGATCAATTGCAACGCACTTGCCGAGTATCCATAGCCGTATGCAGTTGTAATCTTTTCAGTACCGCGCAACTCATTAAACGACTTCAGCAGACCCTTGCTCTCACCCGGGTAGTTGACATCAGTCTTCGTTCCAAATCCATATTCTTTGAGATAATCATGCAGTGTCTCTGCCGGTATTGTCTGCGCAATTTGCACTGTTCCGAGGTTTGATGAGTCAACCAGGATCTTGCGCACCGTCATAGCTTCAAGTTCGTGCGGATATGCATCGGTTACTGAGTGCACCCATTTGGTTCCTGCGTTGAACACCTGCTTGCCTGGAACCTGAAACACCGAGTTCGTTTCTACTGTTCCTTCGTTGAGCGCGGCCGAGACGCTAAATACTTTTGCTACCGATCCTGGCTCGTATGCATCCACTGCAGCAAAGTTGCCCGAGTCCGCAGTGTATGTGCCATCAGTGTTTTTGCGAATTGTCGACATCGCATAGATTTCGCCGGTTGTTGAGTCCATCACTATCGCCGCACCACCGCGGGCGTTTAGTCGAGTGATCTGTTGAGTAATAATTGCATCCACTTGAAACTGAATGTTGCGATCAATCGTCGTGACCAAGTCTTGACCTCGCACTGCTACCTGGCTTGAATCATCACCCGTAGGTATTGACTGTCCCTTGCTGTTTACTTCGCGCACAGTTCGACCATTAGTGCCTGCAAGTAACTCGTTGAACTGCTCCTCAAGACCAGAGATGCCGAGGCCATCGATGTCAGTTCTGCCCACAAGCGCCCGCAGGCCATCGGACGTGAGGGTTCTGCTTTGCTCTTGGTACGAAGAGATTCCTGCAAGATTGAGTGCGATCAGCGCATCGGAAACCTCGGTTGTGGCCTGGCGAGCAATGTAAAGAAAACTCGAGCCCTTATTTTGCAGCTTGCTTGCAAGCACCAACTCGTCTTCTGGCAACATGCCAAGTACTCCAGCGATCGCGTGTGCAGTTGCAACTGGATCGACAATTATTCGTGGATCAGCAAACACGGTGCGCGTCGGCACTGGCAAAGCCAGCTCCAATCCGTTGCGGTCAAGAATTGAGCCTCGCTCTGCAAAGGCGACGGAAATTCGGGTCCGTTGACTCACGCTTGCGTCGCGGTAGTCACCTGCGCCGATTGTTTGCAAATACGAAACACGAACAAGCATCGTCATCAACATCAACGAGACCAACACATACATCGCAACAAGTCGAAATCGAATTTTGCCACCCTGCAGATTGGTATAAAAGTCTGTGACTGAAGTGCGAGCACGATCGCGTACGACTTCGGCAGCGTTTTGCCGACGCCGCTCTTGCTGTCGAGAGTTTTGTCGAGATTTTTGTCGCGGCTGCACACGTGCGGCAGGTACTCGCCCACCACGGCCTCCAGCTACCACGCTCATGGTGCAACCGGTCCTTGTTGCATTGTTGCAAGTGGTGCGAGCGGATTCAAATTCGACATCGCCGATGGTTCGGCAATCGTTGAGTCCATCAGTCCAGTTGCAATCACTACTTGTGCGACAACATCTTGAGGTACCTCAACGAATCGCGAACCGAGACCTTGCGACATACCCTGCATGCCAGCCTGTGTGCGCAAATATTCGGGTGCAAGTAATCCGGCTCGCTGCTGTCGAAGTTGGTCCTGATACAACTTTGCTAAGCGCAATTCGCTCGACACATGGTCCAACTTCAATTGCTGTTCGGCAATCACTGCCTGAAAACCAATCGCGACACTCATTAAGAGAAACAAACCAACAGCACCTGCAGCGAATAAACGAATTGTCCGGCGTGTTGTCTGAGGAACGAGAGCGAGATGGCGCTCAGGGGGTGTCGACTGCACTCGACGTCGACCAGGCTGTGGCCCACGTTCAACTGCAATCGCTAGCGCCATCTCAACTACTCACTTTCTCGATGACCCGCAAACGCGCCGAAGCAGCTCGTGGGTTTTGTTCGATCTCTTGCGCACTTGGGCGCTCACTCACTCGCACTTTGCGAACCAGTTTGTGCAATGGCGATGCGTGGTGGTGATATGGCGATGCAACTAGTTGTACTTTCGGATCTGCCTCGGCATCTTTGAATGCTTGCTTGACAATGCGATCTTCACCGGAGTGATACGACAACACCGCGATGCGTCCACCAGGACTTGTTGCCCGAATTGCTTCGTTCAGAGCCTGAGGCAAGATGTCGAGTTCCTTATTGACTTCAATCCGAATTGCTTGGAAGCTGCGCTTTGCAGGGTGACCCCCGGTGCGCCGTGCTGGAGCTGGAATGGCCCCCGCAATGACCTCGGCCAAATGCACTGTGTCGGTTATTGGTCGCGCGGCAATGATTGCCTTGCTGATGCGATACGCAAATCGCTCGTCGGCGTTGTTGCGCAGTACATGTGTCAGTTGTTCTACGTCATACGAGTTCACCACGTCCGAAGCATTAAGTTGCTGCGTGGTATCCATGCGCATATCAAGTGGTCCTGCATTGCGATACGAAAAACCACGATCCGCCGTGTCGAGTTGAGGCGACGAAACTCCCAGATCAAAAAGCGCACCAGATATTTCGGTGATGCTGTTGCGTTCAAGCATCGAAGTCATCTCATCGAAGCGTCCCTGCTCAATCATCAGACGATTGCCAATTTCTGTATTTTCAATAACCAGTTTGCGACTGTGCGCAATTGCGACAGGATCTTGATCAATTCCAAGCACCCGCATCCACGGATATGCGCTCAACAACCGAACCGTATGACCAGCACCACCCATCGTTGCGTCGACAATGACACCGTGTGGAACTGGCGCAAACACTTCTACGATCTCTGCCGCCATGACTGGTTCGTGACCAAACGAAATCGAGCTATTTACTGGGCTATTTACTGAGCTATTTACTGGACTGTTCAACGAATGAGACATAAATATTTGTTCACGATCGCAATAATTCTGTGTAACTTCAGGACACCTGTGCTTCGCTCTTCAGCAGTCCCCCGGCTCGCGGTGCCGCCGGGATGTCTCCCCGCGCGTACGAGATAGAAGCGGGCGGAGTTGATGCTGTCTACCTTGCTCACCGGAAGACTGCTGAAGATCGAAACCTTGGTCTCGAACTTGCTACACGTTGCGTTGGTTCGTGACTTGTCTCCCTTCGATCGCTTCTCTATTGACCAGTGCCGGCGATTTGTTGCAGGCCTTCGTCGCTAATGCGCTGATGGCGCGTTGGATCCCAGATTTCTGCGCGATCAAATGAGCCGCTAACAACGACCCGCGAATTGAGTGTGAGTCCGGCGTATTCACGCAGGATTTCGTCGATGTTGATTCGCCCTTGGGCATCTACAACAACTTCAAATGTGTTGCTCGCAAGCGCGCGCTGCTGATTGCGATCCATTTCGCCCGAGCGCACTTTCTCAACTGCATCTTTGGCCACTGCCTCAAAAGCCTCAGCGGTCAAAATATCGACGCACTTATCTCGACCAATCGAGAGGTAACAACGGGGCTCTAAACGAGGACGAAACGAAGCAGGCAATCCAAGTCGACCCTTTGGGTCCAACTGACGCTCATGCACCCCTACGAACACTGTGGCCTCCGCTGCCGTTTACGTTTTTCCTTGCTGCCACTGGGTTTGAGCCATCGCTCCAACCAAGTGGCTTTACATTATCCCCACTTCCCCCCACTTGCAAGCATTATCCCCCACTTTTCTCCACTTTACTAGTGGACTATCCCTTGGGTATGTGGAAGCAAAAGCAGGGTCAAAAAAATATGGTTGAGGATCCAGCGAGGATCTAGCCGAGCGCGCGTTAGACGCGAGTTATTTGCGCCATGAACGCAGCCAGCACATCACTGGCTGTCAGGCCGCTAGCGAGCCGGCTCAACGGCATCACACTATGTTCAAGATTTGATTGCATTTCCACAAATGCGGCGCTGGGGTCACTCAGCAACAGACCAAACTGCTGTGACAAAACTGTTTCCCACTGCAAATACATTGTGCACTGAAAACGTGCCAAGTCTCGAGTTCGTCTTTGGCTGATACCCACAATTTTTGCAGGGTTGCCAGCATCGTCGAGAGTCATCACTTCGCCAGGTCCCGCGCCAGAGAAACAGACGAGGTCGCCATATTTGCCCCGCACCAAATCTTGTCGATGCACGTAGGCATCTATTTTTCCGGCAGTCGCGAGCGACTCGATTGCAGCCAGCCACACATCACCCAACCACCATGCAGCTTGCCCAACGTCATCAATCCAGAGCCGATCATCTTTGGGTATCACCACGTCAAGCCACACCTGTTTGCCCGGTGACAGATAGACCATTCCACCACCGCTTCGCCGCCGCACTATTTCTGTTCCTGCAATGACACACGCATCCCGATCGACCTCGGCTTCAGTCTGTCGTGACCCCAACACGATTGCAGGAGTGGTGATGTCTACATTCCACACACTTCGCTCTGCTGGAAGATCGCGCCCATGTTGTTCACTTGCAGTTGTGCGCACATCGTGCACGCGCCATGTCGATTTAGGATGCAGCGGCAAGATACTGCTTCCACTCGTCGGGCACACGTCCCACCGACACAGTGATCCACGCCAATTCACGTGGGGCAAGGGGTTGCGATTCAAGCAACATTCCAGCTTCTTCGGGCGTTCTGTCGCGCTTTCGCAAATTGCACGGGCGACACGCTGCTGTCACATTTTCCCAAATATGCATGCCTCCGCGCGAGCGCGGCATTACATGGTCAATCGAGTCGGCAACTCCGCCACAGTATTGACAGCGGTGATCGTCCCGAGCAAACACTGCACGACGAGAAAGCGCCGTGCGGCGGTGGTACGGAACTTTGACCATGTAGCGAAGCCGAATCACGAGTGGACCAGGGATGCTCATCGTTTCCGAATGCACTTCTGTTCCATCGTCCTCAATAATTTCGGCTTTGTCCGACAGCACTAAACACACAGCGCGTCGCGCCGAGACAACACTCAGCGGCTCGTATGTTGCATTTAATACCAGCGCGCTTCGCATCAGTTATGCCTTGAAGAGTCGTCGACGCATCGACGTTCCGGTACTGTGCCAATCTTTTGACCATTCCAAATAATCGATGATGTCAGCAATCTCTGGTTGGTCGACGCCATATCCATATTGGGTTGTCATTCGAAAATTGACATAAGCGCGCGAGGGCACTGGCAGATGCGAACCATTGCGCCACCACTGTCGTGGCACTAACCGCTTGGCTGAACGAAGCGCCGTCATCCACAGACCGGGCCGCATAACAACAGCACCAATCAGCTTCAAATACGTGCGGAAAGCCAACATCAGATCAGCCTGGCTTTGGTTCCTTGGGTAGACCCAACACCATCTCGCCGATGATATTGCGCTGCACCTGAGACGAACCCGCATAGATAGTTCCTGCGCGAGCATTTAAAAATGTCATCGCCCAACTCATTGAATCGTTTGGTGCACCAGCGTCGTCGGTCGAGAACGCACTTGAAGGTTTGCGACCTGTCGGAGTCATTGCATCCATTCCCAAAAGATCTACGCCCAATTCGGTGACGACTTTGTGATACTCGCTCCAGTACAACTTAAAGATTGCACCGTCAGGACCAGGATGATGTCCGGCCAAAAACTTTGTCAATGTGCGCATACCCAAATAACGCATCACTTGCACCTTGGAATAACACCATGCCAACTTTTGACGAACACGTGGGTCGTTGCTGACACCGCGATCCTTTGCCAGTTGCAACAAACGATCAAATTCAGCTTCAAAAGCAATCGGTGCAATTGATGCTGCAGCCCCGCGCTCAAAACCAAGTAGACCCATGGCAACAGCCCAACCGTTGTTTACTCCGCCAACAACATTTTCTTTTGGCACAACTGCGTCTGTATAAAACACTTCGTTGAATTCGCTCTCACCCGACAGCATCTTGATTGGTCGAACCTCAATTCCTGGTTGCCTCATGTCTACGAGCAAAAACGAAATGCCTTTATGTTTTGGAGCATCTGGATCTGTGCGTGCAAGCGTAAAAATATGATCGGCAAGATGTCCGGCTGACGTCCAAATTTTTTGTCCGTTCAACACCCACTGATCGCCGTCCAACTCTGCACGCAAACCAACGTTCGACAAATCGCTGCCTGCGTTTGGTTCGCTGTAACCCTGACACCACGTATCTTCGCCAGCGAGTAAGCGTGGCAAGTAGTGACGCTTTTGCTCTTCGGTGCCAAACAGCAACAATGTGTTACCGAGCATTTGAATACTGAACACGTCGTTGTGACCACCAGTCGGCACACCTGCACGAGCAAATTCTTCAGCGATGATGACTTGTTCAAGTTCCGACAAACCGCCGCCACCAAACTCGACTGGCCAGCCAGGAGCAAGGTATCCAGACGAAAAGAGCGTTGCGCGCCATTCGGTAACGAAATGCTCAAGCGCATCGCCAGTCAGTGCGCCAATGCCCTTCCAATTTGGAGGCAACTTCTCGGCCAAAAAGGCCTGCACTTTTTCGCGATACTCTTCCGCCGCTGCGCTATATGTCGGGTTCATAAGTCTTTACGCTAGTACGAAGACCTTGCCAAACTCGCAGCGCCAATCAATGGTGCTGCGTCACCCAGACCAACGGGCAACACCTTCATTCCACGAATAAATTCAAGGCGTGCCGAGCGATCAAGCTCGTGCTGGACGGCATTAAAAAACGGAGCGCCGAAACCGAGGGCGACCGAACCCCCGATTACACAGAGTTGTAAATCCATGAGAGCACCTACCGATACAAGTGCTCGCCCAACCAGTTTTCCAGCCTCGATCCTGACCTCATTGGAAGCATGCTCACTCGATTTTCCAATCATCGCTTCAATTGATCTACCGGAGACATGTGCCTCCAAGCATCCGTAGGCCCCGCACTCGCACAACCTGCCATCGGGTTCAACAATTACGTGCCCAATGTGTCCAGCGTTACCAAGTCGGCCAGTCACAAGTTTGTTATGAGAAACGATGCCGCCACCGACACCTGTCGACACCACCATTCCGATCACATCAGAAACACCGACGGCACTGCCACACCACACTTCTCCAAGCACCAACGCCTGAGCATCGTTAGCAATATATGTAGTCAAACCGGTTGCCTGTTCGACTGCCGAACGCAAACCAAAGCCTCGCCACTCTGCAATGTTCAAAGGCGAGACATGCTCTCCACCCAATGTCATCGGCCCACCACACCCAACACCGCACGCTTCAAGACGCACGGAAGACTCCAGCATTTGCACGTCGATGAGTTTTTTAAGCGCTCCCCAGACATCGGTTGCAGGCGTTTGGGTTTGCACTCGCGACAACAGCTCACCACTTGTAGACACAACACCAACAGCAAGTTTTGTTCCGCCAATATCAATGGCGAGGAAACCAGAAGAGTTAGATGTCTTTGCCAAATTTGATTCGGCTCGAAGCAGCATTCGTGCGCGCCTTGCGCAAGGATGCAGCAACATCTTTGAGACCAACCTTGCTCATCGCACGCAATTGCTTTTCAATAACCAATACACAGCCAAGCATCGCCAAAAAACCAGCGAACGCAACCAGGAAGTGCACCTGTAATGCAATGACGGTGAATATGAGTGAAGCAATTGCGCCAAGACCCGCCCACCACGCTTTACGCGCCGAATGCGCGTAGATGCCAGAGGGCTTCACCGAATTCGCAAAGCGTTCGTCGGTCTCGAGCGACTGCTCGATCTGTTGCAATATCCGTTGTTCTTCTGCTGACAGTGGCATAGTCACCTCATCTTATTGCTCGGGACCCCATTTTGATGAACCCGGTCGGCGCTTGGAATGAAGGGTGCTCGCCAAGCCAATTGCGTCGTCTCCAAATCGCTCTCGAATGTCGTCAATGGCTGCAGTGGCCGGAGCCCACACCTCATCCAGAGATGTGACGTCCTGACTGTGTGTCCCTTCGTCAAACAAACTCAATTGCGCCTCGGGTTCTGCAAAGTTGCGAGTCGAGATACCAACCAGTCGCACACCTCGAGCCACTTCAACATCTACCAATAAGCCTTCGACCATCTGCATCATCGCTTGCGCGCTCGTTATCGGCGTTGGGCTTGTATTCGATCGTGTGATCGACATGAAATCGGAATACTTAATTTTGACCGTGCAGGTTCGTGGCGCAAGTCCTTCGTCGCGACACCTTCTCGCAACCAGATCCGACATTCGCACAAGATGTCGACGCACGGATTCGACGTCAAATATGTCGTTACTAAAGGTTTCTTCGTGGCCAATCGACTTCGAGTCAGAGTTTGGCTCCACTTCCCGGTCGTCAATGCCATTCGCAAGCTGATGTAGGTGCGTTGCATGGGCATCCCCCAACAGATGTTTCAAAATCTGTAGATCAATGACAGCCATTTCTGCAACAGTCTTGATGCTTATGCTTTGCAATTTCGCCAGCGTGGCAGGGCCAACGCCCCACAGTGCTTCAACGTTGAGGCCGTGGATAAATTCTCGTTCTTTGCCGCTCTCAATTTGCACGACTCCGCGCCCTGGTCGCACACTCACGTGATCAGCAATTGGCTTTGCTGTCTTTGATGCCAACTTGGCTACGAATTTGCTCGTTGCTACACCCACACTGCACACCAAACCCACTTCATCCAAGACCCGTTTCCGAATCGCTTCAGCAATTGCCACTCCATCGCCAAGCAATCGTTGCGCTCCGGTCACATCCAAAAAAGCTTCGTCGAGCGAAAGCCCCTCGACTAAGGGTGTGAAGTCTCGAAAAATATCAAACACTTGCGAACTCACTTGCACATAGAGATCCATGTCACCTGGCAAAAAAATTGCATCGGGACATAGTCTGCGTGCCCGCACCGACGGCATCGCCGAAAACACTCCGTACCTGCGTGCCTCATACGACGCGGCCGCAACCACACCACGCTTCCCATCACCCCCAACAACAACTGGCTTACCCCGTAGTTCGGGACGTTCGCGCAATTCCACCGCTACATAAAACATGTCCATATCAACATGCAGAATTGTTCGGGCTGGTTTCACGACAACAACTACGCTAATCGGGTGCCGCAAACCCCAAACGACAAGCGCACCCTGTCAGCGCTTCCATCACCTCGCGCCAGAGCTATCGCATTCGCTGGAGTGTTGATTGCGGGTGCTGCAGGTGCTGCGATCGGATACTCGCTCGTTGATTTGCAGTGCGATGGCGAATGTTCCGTTGGCACAGGCATTGGTCTATTGCTCGGCGCAGTTATTGGCGCAATCGGCATGTCGATCGTCAGCGTGCTGGTGCTGCGTGCAGTTGGAGAATGGCGAGAACTTGCCGACAACTAATCCACTCGCATCGCAACTTCTGCACGTTGCGACCACGTTGGCTAAACAAGCTGGAGACATGGCACTCGATGGACGTCGCAACGGTCTGAATAATGTTCAAACTAAGTCGACCGCAACCGACATGGTTACCGAGTTTGACAAAGCATCCGAAGTACTGATCGTGCAAGGGCTTGCCGTGTCACGCCCAGATGATGCAATCATCGGCGAAGAGGGAGCAAGTCATTCGGGCACAACAGGTATCACCTGGCATATCGACCCAATCGACGGCACAACCAACTTCTTCTACGACCTACCAACATGGGCGGTGTCGATCGGGGCTGTCGACGAACATGGATCACTTGCTGGCGCGGTGTACATCCCTGCCTTGAACGAAATGTTCACAGCAATTCGCGGTGGCGGTGCATTTTGTAACGGTGAGCCAATCCATTGCAATCCACTCGTTGACATTTCCAAAGCACTTGTCTGCACGGGTTTTAGTTACTCAGCCGAGCAGCGCACGGTGCAGGCCACCAGAGTTTCAAGGTTCATTCATCAAGTTCGTGATATCCGACGCTTTGGAGCGGCATCAATAGACATGTGTTTCGTCGCCTGCGGCAGGTTCGATGCATACTTCGAAGAAAACCTCCACTCGTGGGACATCGCTGCTGGCGATCTGATCGCCCGCGAAGCAGGATGCCAAACTGGCGACTTTTCAGGTAATGCATTGCGTCCTGCCCAGGTATTGGTCTCCAATCCCAACATATTCAGCCAACTCGGCAATCTCATTTTGACTTCCAGCACCTCCGATCGGTAAGTATTAAGCCCATGGCGATTCGAGTCTTAACTGTCGAGGACGACGAGCGCATCAGAGCGTCAGTAAAACTTGCCCTCGAAGACGAAGGCTGGATCGTTGACGAAGCCCCGACAGGCGAAGACGCGATTGCAATCTTTCAAAGCACTCCTGCCGACGTCGTACTGATCGACATCATGCTCCCAGGCATTGATGGTTTCGAACTCTGTCGCACGATTCGCAAATTGAGTGATGTCCCCATCGTCATGGTCACTGCACGTGTCGACACTCATGATGTTGTCGCCGGGCTCGAGGCTGGCGCAGACGATTACCTCACCAAACCTTTTGCACCGAAAGAACTCTCGGCTCGCATTCGTGCGCTATTGCGACGAGTGCGTCCGTCAGCACCAGGACATTCAAAACTTGTATTCGGAAATCTTGAGATTATTCCCGACGAAGGCAAGGTAACGCTCGGTGGCAAAGACGTGCCGCTGACCAAAACCGAATTTCGTTTGCTGTGCGAATTAGCCCACGATCCAAACGGTGTGTTCAGCCGCGAAGTTTTGCTCGACAAGGTTTGGGGTCACGGATACTTTGGTGATGGACGATTGGTTGACGTTCACATTCGCCGTCTGCGAATGAAAGTTGAAATAGATCCAGCCGAACCAACACATGTAGTGACAGTTCGCGGGCTCGGCTATCGCCTGCAGTCGTGACATTCGCACAGCCGTTAACACGACCGCCCCGTTACCGGCGCACACGAGCCCGCCGAATCATTCGCAACACAGCACGAGCACTGCTACCTCGTCGCATTGGCTTGCGCCACCGAATCCTCATCTCATTCGGTGCAGGCGCAATGATCCTTTCAGCCGTCTTGGCGATCACCACATACGGTTTTACGCGCAGCAGTTTTATCCAGCAACGCGAGACAGCCGAAATCAATCAAGCATTTGCCAACGCTAAGCGAGTGCAGACCGACTTACTTGCCAACCCTGCCGACGTAATTGGTGCCCTCGAACAATTTGGTTCTGCCCAGCGACTGCTATTTAGCAACGGCGTGTGGACAAGCAACTCAAAAGGATTCTCCCAGGCCGATATTCCGACAGCCCTGAAATCTCGAGTTGTCACAAACCTCAAAGCTGCACACATGATTATTGATCACGGTATAAACGCTGCGCTGATTGTCGGTATTCCGCTCGAGCAAGCTAATGCTTTTTATTTTGAACTTGAAAGTCTTCGTCAGACCGAAGATGCACTGCGCAGCGTCTTCATCGCTCTCATGCTTTCGGGTGCCATCACTACCGCTGTCGGTATTGGTCTCGGGCTTCTTGTATCAGGACGCACGGTTCGCCCACTTGTACAAGCCGCTCAAGCTGCCAGCGCTATTGCCGAGGGACGATTTGATACCAGACTAGAAACAACCCAAGATCGCGATCTGGAGATGCTCACCACTGCATTCAACGACATGGTTGCAACGCTGCAAACTCGTGTTGAGCGCGATGCACGATTCACATCCGATGTCAGTCATGAATTGAGATCGCCACTTATGACTCTCGCAGCTTCGGCACAAGTTATGCATTCTCGCCGCGACGAGCTTCCCGAACGATCCCAAGCCGCTCTCGACTTGCTCATTGGCGACGTCACTCGCTTTCAGGGCCTTGTTGAAGACTTGCTCGAGATCTCACGCTTCGATGCAGGCGCAATTCGACTGATCAATGAACCTCTTGCATTACTTGAATTTGTTCGCCAGGCAATTGCCGTCAGTTCGCTCCCGCGAACCGATGTCGTCTTCGCAGCACAAACCGATCAGATACTGGTGCAAGGCGACAAACGCCGACTCGCCCGCGTATTTGCCAACCTGATCGACAACGCTCGCATCCATAGCGGTGGCAAACCGAAGATCATCATTCAGCTTGCCGATGATGATCCCACCAAGTCACGTGTATGGGTGATCGTCGAAGATGATGGAAGTGGTTTGATTGACGGTGAAGAAGAAAAGATCTTCGAGCGCTTTTCCCGTGGAGGGTCTGCGGGACAACGTGCTGGTTCTGAAGGAGCGGGACTCGGTCTTGCGCTTGCGGCCGAACATGTTGCGCTGCACTCGGGCAGTATCTGGGCCGAAAATAGGCATGACGGAATTCGTGGTGCGAGATTTATTGTTGAACTTGAGATCTTTGTGCAAGATCTGCCAGCATTAGGCGCACAAAGAAGCACAGAGACAAGTTCATGAAATCGCACATCAAACTCGCTCTCGGCATCATCTTGATTGTTGCCACGACGCTTTCGTCCTGCGGCGTAGACACCGATCAGTTTCCGCGCGATATTGACCCGTCGCGTCAAACTGAATTGAACGGCGGATAGTTCGATGAGTGTTGTGATCGCTATCGATGCCGGCACTACTGGCGTTCGCTCGCGCGCGATATTTACCGATGGTCGCGCATCGGTATCGAGTTACCTCGAGTTTCCCCAATACTTTCCGCAGCCAGGATGGGTCGAACACGACGCACTCGAAATATTGCGCGCTGTTCGCCAAACTCTGAGCGACGTTATTGCCCAAATTGCCACCCAACCCGATGCCAAAATCGTCACGATCGGTATTACCAACCAGCGCGAAACCATCGTGGCATGGGACAAATCAACTGGAGTTCCTTTTGGTCGAGCAATCGTTTGGCAAGACCGTCGCACCGCCGAGAGATGCACCGAGTTGTTGCCACTGCTTGCAACAGTTCGATCTATTACAGGTCTCGTCCTAGATCCGTATTTTTCTGGTTCCAAAGTGCAATGGATGATCAGGAGCGGTCAGGCTCCGCGTTCGGCCAACCTTGCCGTTGGCACTATCGACTCTTGGATTATCTGGAATCTCACTGGCGGAAACTCATTTGTCACCGACCCATCAAATGCAAGTCGCACCATGTTGTTCGATATCAACAACATGCACTGGAGCGAACAAATGTGTGACACCTTCGATGTGCCGCTCACTTCACTACCGACTGTTGTGCCTTCAAGTGGTAGATGCGGCGTTACGCAGGGCTATACAAATACAAACGATAAAGCCAACATCAATATTCCGGGAAGCATACCGATCTCTGGCATCGCAGGCGATCAACAAGCTGCACTGTTTGGTCAGGCATGTTTCGATGTTGGCAGCAGCAAGAACACGTACGGCACGGGCAGTTTTGTTCTGATGAATGTGGGCACCGAGTGCCCACCCCCAACCGATGGCATGCTCACCACCGTGGCGTGGGATCTTGGATCGGGCAAGCCAACTTATGCACTCGAGGGTTCCATCTTTGTCACCGGAAGTGCAATCCAATGGCTTCGTGACGGACTCAACATCATCGACAACGCCGCGCAAGTCGGGCCACTTGCAGCATCGGTTGCAGACAGTGGCGGAGTTGTTGTCGTGCCGGCATTCACCGGTCTTGGCAGCCCCTGGTGGGACCCATATGCACGAGGAATTATCTGCGGTATCACCCGCGGTACCACGCGCGCGCACATCGCTCGCGCAGTTGTTCAATCAATGACCTATCAAACTCGTGACGTAGTTGAGGCAATGGTTCGTGCAACAGGAGTTCCTCTCATTGACATGCGAGTCGATGGTGGTGCGGCTGTCATGGACATGATGTTGCAGATGCAAGCCGACCAACTCGGAGTCACCGTAGTGCGGCCAAAAGATTTGGAAACAACAGCGCTCGGTGCCGCCTACTTGGCAGGTTTAGCCGAAGGAGTTTGGCCAACACTGCAGTCAATCACTGAGTCGTGGCAACTTGACCGCACGTTCACGCCAGAACCAACGTCAAGCACTGCGAGCGAATACTCACAATGGAGTCGCGCCGTGCAACGCAGTCTCAATTGGGCTTCAGACTCTCACTGATTCGTTGCGAGATACGTTCGGCCATCATCACTACAGGAAGATGTGTGTTGCCGGTGGGTAAGTCAGGAAAAATTGAGGCATCACAGACCCACACTTGGCTATAACCAATTACTTTGCCACTCGTGTCCACTACTGCATCTTCGTTTGAGACTGCACCCATCTTGCTCGAGCATCCAATATGTGAATACGACCCAACGTTGTTGAGCAACCAACCCTGCATGTCGTCGGTTGTTAGTTCATTGCCCACCGAGTGAGCGACGCCAGTGAATGCGCGACCCTCGATCATGGTTGCGAGCATCGACGTTGCTTCCGTCATTGCGCGCATATCGCGCTCATCACTCAGCAAGTTGAGATCAATCTTTGAGTCTGTGATGCTGCCCGTCGAGTACACGCGCATCACTGCTGCAAACATTGCTCCGTACATGTTGTCATTCGCAGTTGTGTGGTTCAGCGGCAATAAATGGATATCACCCTGTGTCGATTGGCTATTCGTTAAGTGCTTGCCAGCAGTCGTTGATGTAGTTCGTAACAGCGTGGAGATCGCGTATTGTGCCTTACTTGGCTCGTTCAGCGCAAGAGTAAATGCAACTGCGGGATGATCCTTTACGCCCTGCCCAATGCCGCTTCGCTGAATCTTGGTGCGCAATAAAATCTGCGGAGTTGCAATGGCCCCTGCGCACACCACCACGGCATCGGCGTCAATTTCACTGCCGTCTGCCAAGCGCACACCAACTATTTTTCTTTCATTTACATTCAGTCGATCAACTCCCGAGTTTCCGCGAATCTCTAAGTTGGATCTCGATCTCGCTGGCTCAAGATAGATTTCGTTCACCGAGGCACGCCGACCACCAACACATGTCAGCGACACTGCTCCAACTCCACGCAGAGCGAGTGGCGCTGTGCTCAAGTCGTTGCGCCTTTCAAATCCCAAATCTGTTGCGGCAGCTACAAGTGCACGGTCAACATTTCCCCACTCGTTCGGAAGCGTGGTATGCAGAGGTATGGGCAAGTTTGCAAACACGGGTGCAACATCTCTCCACGACCAACCCTCGCATCCCAAGTCGCGCGCCCACCTGTCGTAGTCGCTTGCCATCCCCCACATGCCAACCATTGCATTTACCGACGAGCTTCCACCCGTACCTGTACCCCGCACATAGTCACTCAGGCCTTGACTTGCAGTTCGACGCACAGGAATGCGCAAGTTTCGATGCTCAACTTCTAGGGCCTCGACAAAATTTGTGCTCTGCACTCCCATCGCTTCGCGCGCACTTGGTACATCTGGCCCAGATTCCAACAACAACACATCAATATCTTGGTTTTGCGACAAACGTGCTGCGATGACCGCTCCGGCCGAGCCAGCCCCAACTACGACAACTCTTGGTCGTTTCGTGTTGCGTCTATTTCGGCGAAGTAATGCCACGGATATATTCATAGCCGCTGGATTGACAGCAGCTTGCGTTTCCGCTTAATCAATATTTGTTGCGACTGGCAAACCTTGTAGATGTGCATGGTCGTTGTAGCGCATCAACGCCCAGTGATCTGCTCGGATCTCCACCAACTCGGTCAGCGAGCAATTTTTGGTATGCATCTCAAAAGCGCCCGTTTGCGGTGTCTTTAAGTGACGCCGAATTACTGCGTCCACCACACCACCGTGGCACGCCACAACGATTGTCTTCTCGTAGTGCTCTTTCACCACTTTGTCGAATGCAGTCGCCACTCGTGAATGAAATTGCGCGATTGTTTCTCCGCCAGGAAAAAACACTGCGTTGGGATCTCCGCCCCAATTGGGCCTCCCGTGCTTGGCCATAAAGTCCACATACGTCATTCCATCGCATTGCGGACCAGGATCATGCTCGCCAAACCCAGGCTCAACGTTGATCTCGAGACCTGTAAATGCTGGCGCAATAATCTGCGCTGTTTCTAGTGCGCGCGGGTATGCACTCGAATACAACACATCGGGAACAATTTCTTTGGTCAACTCGAGACGTTTGCGCAGGGCATCGGCTTGGCGCTCGCCCAACGGTGATAGCCCAGTGCACGAACGCGGACCACCCAACACTCGGTTGACAGTGACAACCGATTCGCCATGGCGAACCAAAATAATTCTGGTCAAACTCACGCGAGTTTTTCAACGAACGCTTCAAGTTGCCGCAGATTGCGACACTCGTACACGCCGTCCGTAAAATTACCGTATTCTCCAACAATCGAGTCACCAGTGTTCCAGTAACTTCTTGGCTCTGGGTTGAGCCAATACACATGGCGCCCACGCTTTTGCATTTCCTTAATTACCCAAGCAGACGATGCGTGATAATTATTGCGGGCATCACCCAATAGCAAAATCGTTGTCTTCGGATTGATGTCTTTCCCGTAACGCTCCCAAAAAACTTCAAACGCATGGCCGTAGTCACTGTGTCCATCAACCCACACCACATCGGCTTCGGTATTCACGCGATGGATGGCATCGCTGATATCGACATTTGACTTGAAGTAGTCAGTCACTTCGTCAATTCCGTCAATAAACACGAATGAGCGAACTTTCGAAAACTGTCCCTGAATCGCATAGACCAACATCAATGTAAATCGAGCAAATGCTGCAACGCTGCCAGAGATATCAGCAACAACCATCAGTTCGGGCTTGGATGGGCGCGGATACTTAAACTTCGGGTCAGCGGGAACTCCTCCATAACTCAATGAGCTCCGGACTGTTGCACGAAAATCGAGTGGCCCCCGTCGACCATGTCGGCGTTTGCGTGCCAGTTTTGCGGCCAACTTGCGAGTAAGTGGCTGCAACGCCTTCTTCAAACTCTGCATCTCTTCTTTGTTGGCGTGCATGAATTCGACATCTTCTGGCAATGGTTTACGCAGAGTCTTTGCCATCGCCTCGGCACCACGGTCTGCAACAAGCCGTCTACGAATTTCTGCTTCTACCTCTTGCTTAAATTGCTCAATCCTGCTCTCAAATTCATCTTTTTCAAGACGCTCTTCAAGTTTTGTCAGTTCCTGTGCTGCCTGCTCGCGGTTTGCTTCCATCAATTTGTCGAGCATGTTGTCAAGATCAAGGTTGCGCAGCGTTCGGTACAAGTAGTACGTACCACCCACTGGGCGACCAGGTTCCATTCCTGCAAATCGCTGCACCGACTGACGAGCAAGTGCTCGCATCATTGCCTGATCACCGTTCATTAATGCCTGCATCAACATCTGGGCAATTTCTTCGGGTGTGAGCGAATCCATGCCGCCACCGCTTCCGGCAGCGCCTTCACCCTGCTGTTGCATTTCTTGTTCTTCGCGCCACAGCTCTGCTTCGGCGTCAGACATCTCACTAGGGATTTGGTGTTCTGGTCCGCGCAACGAGAAGTACACCTCAAAAATGGTTTCAAATGCACGCCAGTGCGAATTGCTCTTTACAAGAGTTGCGGCCAATGCATACTTAAATGCCTGGCGATCCTCAATGGGGATCTCTTTGACGGCTTCCATCGCATCTAGGTTTTCCGTCAAACTGACAGGCAAACCCGCTTTTCGTAACTCAGCAATGAAACCCGACATTAAATCGAGCACGGTCATGTTGTTTTGCCTTACTTGTCGACCGACAGTTCCTTGGCTGCCTTCGTGATGTCGGTCTGGTATTTGAGCAAGATATGCAAGGTGTCTTTAGCTTCTTGGGCGTCAATGTTCTCGATACCCATCAGCATCAATGTGCGCGCCCAGTCCAGGGTCTCACTCACTGAAGGTGCTTTCTTCAAATCCAGTTGACGAATGCTGCGAACAATACGAGCAATCTGGTCAGCCAAGTTCTGTGTGATATCCGGAACCTTTGTGAGCACGATTTCTTTTTCACGCTCCATGTCTGGATAGTCGATGTGCAAGAACAAACAACGTCGCTTGAGTGCTTCCGACAATTCGCGAGTGTTGTTCGATGTCAAAAACACCATTGGAATTTGTTTCGCAGTGATGGTGCCCAACTCTGGAATTGAGACTTGATACTCGGAAAGAATTTCAAGCAACAATGCCTCTGTCTCGATTTCGACACGGTCCACCTCGTCGATCAGGAGCACTACAGGATCTGGACTACTAATTGCCTCGAGCAATGGACGAGTAAGCAAAAACTCTTCACTAAAGATGTCATCTTGCACTTGCGACCACGAGTCGCTGTTCTTATCAGCCTGGATGCGGAGCAGCTGCTTTTTGTAGTTCCACTCGTAGAGAGCCTTGGACTCATCCAAGCCTTCGTAACACTGCAAACGAATGAGTCGTGCGTTCAACATCTCCGCAACGCTCTTTGCCAACTGGGTTTTTCCCGTTCCTGCCGGCCCTTCAACCAAAATTGGCTTGCCCAATCGCTGCGCAAGAAACACCACACCAGCAATGCCATCATCTGACAAATAGTGGACTTTTTTTAGTCCATCGCGGACCTGTTCAACTGACTCAAATCGATTTTCCATTTGAGCAACCCTAGCGTTTGGTCACTACCGCATTCCTGCTAGACGATCTACGATGAATACACATGCCTGGCCTTGGTCGATCCAATCTCGTTGTTGCCACTGGCACTGCCCTCTCTCGCATTACGGGACTTGCCCGAATCATCGTTTTTGGGGTGATCATCGGTCAGACAGCTCTCGCTGACGCATTTGATGCTGCCAACAATGCACCCAACTCCATTTACGAGTTGCTGATCGGCGGATTACTCGCAGCCAGCCTTGTGCCGTTGTTCACTTCGCTACTCGACGACACTGCCCAATCGCGTGAGTCACAGCACGGCACTGATGCCATCATCAGCATCTCGCTCCTCATTCTTAGCGCAATCACGATCATCTCTATCATCGCTGCCCCCGCGATATTTCATCTGTTTTCAATCCACCCAGCGTCAGGTGTTGATGCCCAAGTTTTTCGCCAGGCTGGAACAGCACTCACACGCATCTTCGTTGTGCAAATATTTTTTTACGGAGTGAGCGCCTTGTGCTCAGCACTGCTCAATGCAAGGCACCGCTTTTTTGCAGCAGCCTGGTCGCCGGTTGCAGCCAACGTCATCGCCATCTTCTTCCTGTTATCAATTGGCTTCAACACTCAGCCAGCAATCACCGACGTATTGAGCGAATCGACGCTGATGTGGCAACTCGGCCTCAGCACCACAGTTGGCATTGCGGTTATGGCACTTATTCAAGTTGTGGCGGTGAAGCGCAGCGGCATTGCATTTCGGTTCAGTCCACAGTTTTCCCATCCCGCAGTACGCAAACTCATCCAACTTTCCCTTTGGACATTTGGCTATGTGGTTGCCAACCAAATCGCTTTGGTCGTGATCAAAAACCTTGCATCGCCGGGCAGTGGCCTCGTTGATGCTTATTCAAAAGCATTCATATTGTTTCAGCTCCCCCATGGTTTGCTCGCCGTTTCTATTGCAACCACATTCCTTCCTGACCTAGCTCGACTTGCTGCCACTAATGATCACACCGCATTTGCGGACCGCATCAGTCGCGGCATCACACTGACTGCACTCTTCACGATTCCCGCTTCGTTCGGTTTATTTGTGCTCTCCAAACCCATCATTGGCCTGGTGTTGCAGCATGGAAACTTTTCAGCACAAGCAACGCTCAACACCGCACGAGCACTCAGCGGTTTAGCGCTCGGACTGACCGGATTTTCTGTCTATCTTTTTGTATTGCGCGGTTTCTATGCCCAGCACAACACTCGAACTCCGTTTTTCATCAACCTCATCGAAAACGCAATCAACATCGTTCTTGCCATCGTGCTCGTCGATCGCTATGACGTACTGGGTCTCGGTATTGCATTCTCGGCTGCCTACGTCATCAGCGCAGGCATCGCCACCGTTGTTCTCGCATCAAAAAACCAATCCATGCGTCTTAGCGGTCTCGCCATTGACGTACTACGCATCATCGTTGCCGGCGCTGTCATGGCTGTTGCCGTCAAACTTGGCTCCAACACAATTGGCTCTGCAGTAAAACCGGTAGTTGGACTAGAGGCGTTGACTCGCGTGCTCGTCGGCATCACTATTGGTGGTGTCACGTACATTGCAGCGCTCGCACTACTCGGCGAGCCACACTTGCGTAGCTATTGGTCGACGAGAACAACCAAGTCGTCGCGATGAACAAGCTCGGCCACGACGCCGTCGGGTAGCTCGGCACTCTTACGACCTGCTGCAGCGCTTGCTTGCACAGCACTTACGCTGACCATGCCACGTGCAAACACAGCACCACCCATGTCCTGGATTTCAACGGTGTCGCCTTCTGTGAAGTCTCCGTGCACCTCAGCCACACCGGCATGCAATAACGACGTGTTGCGCTCGATCAGTGCTTGCTTAGCGCCATCGTCAACAACAATCACACCACTCTGCTGAGCAGCAAAAGCAATCCACAACTTGCGGGCCGAGAGGTTTCGGTTATGTGGCAAAAATTGCGTTCCTGCACCTGGTGTTTGAGCAAGCGCGTGCACTACAACATCAGTCTTTGTCGCATCAGCGATCACTGTTCGCACACCCGACCACGACGCGATGCG
>WLKU01000050.1 GCA_009701105.1 Actinomycetota bacterium
ATGCTGATTTTGTGGATTGTCGGCATGGCCTGTTTTTCCGCATTCGTCGCTTTCTGGCGCTACAGGCGACACAGGCGCACACCCACTCTGTAGCGTTGGCGCATGGCTCGACTGCGCACGGTGTACAACTGCGGTGATTGCGGCGCTACTCATTACAAGTGGGCAGGCAAATGCGACTCGTGTGGCGCATGGAACACGCTTGTTGAAGATGTTGAAGACCCAAACTCGCACACCACTCTTGCTGCGGGAATGGCACTCATTCCTCCAGGTGAAGCACAGCCGATCGGCAAGCTCGATGCTTCAGTTGGCCAACCGTTGTCTACCGGCATTTCCGAACTCGATCGTGTGCTCGACGGCGGATTAGTACCTGGCTCGGTAACGTTGCTCGGTGGCGAACCAGGTATCGGTAAGTCAACGTTGTTGTTACAACTTCTTGCATCGTGGCCCACTCGATCGCTCTATGTAACAGCCGAAGAAAGTGCACAACAAGTACGTCTGCGCGCCGAACGATTGCATGCGGTGCACGACAATTTGTGGCTCGTTTCAGAACCATCGCTCACCAACATCGTTGCTGCACTCGACAAAGTAAAGCCTGAGTTACTGGTGATCGACAGCATCCAGGCAGTCGCTGACCCTGCGCTTGGTTCTGCACCGGGTTCGGTTGTGCAGGTACGTGGCTGTGCACACCGCCTTGTGCAAGAAGCGAAGCGTCGCAACATTCCAACCATCTTGGTTGGCCATGTCACCAAAGATGGTGGGCTCGCTGGCCCGCGAGTGCTCGAGCATGTTGTTGACACCGTGCTTTCATTTGAAGGCGAACGGCATCATGCACTGCGCATCTTGCGAGCAGTCAAACATCGTTTTGGTTCTACAAACGAACTCGGATTATTTGAGATGACCGAACTTGGTCTTGTTGGCGTACCCGATGCGAGCCAAATGTTTTTAGCCGACCGTCGCCCAGGCACACCTGGTTCGGTTGTAGTGCCAACACTCGAAGGTCAGCGCCCACTGCTTGTAGAAGTGCAAGCACTGACTAATGCAATGAGCGGCAATGTGCCACCACGACGCAGTGCACAGGGCCTCGATCCAGGACGCCTTGCCATGTTGTTGGCAGTGCTCGAACGCCGCGCAGGTATCAGTCTTTCGCAACACGAAGTGTTTGCTTCGGTTGTTGGCGGTGTGCGTCTGAGTGAACCTGGCAGCGATTTAGGTCTGTGCATTGCGCTTGTCTCGGCAGTGACGAACAAACCCGCGCCAAGTGATTTGGTTGTGTGCGGCGAAATTGGTCTTGGCGGCGAAATCCGCCACGTAGGTCACATGTCGCGTCGTCTCACCGAAGCTGCACGTCTTGGCTTTACACGAGCCATCGTGCCCACACACAGCCAGTCAGGTGGCGCCAACAAGGCTCCCGCAGGGCTTACCGTGCAAACAGCATCAACGCTGTCCGAAGCACTCGATCTCGTCCAACTCAGTATTAAAAAATAATTGCACTATTGTCGGCAACGATGTCGATCGAGCCTGACAACAAAGACTGGACGTGGGTGCTCGATCAACCGTGCCCCGACTGCGCATATGACGCATCGCGCGTTGTGCCTCGCGACATTGGTTTGACCATTCGCGAGATCGCATCACAATGGGACGCCGTACTTGTGCACCCACAGTGTGTGATCCGCCCCCGACCCAACATCTGGTCTGCTCTCGAATACGGCTGCCATGTGCGCGACGTATTTCGGCTTTTCGACAAACGCCTTGTGATGATGCTCACGCTTGACACACCCACTTTTGCCAATTGGGACCAAGACAAAACTGCTGTGGATGACCGCTACGACCTGCAAGACCCAGTGGTCGTGCGCCGCGAGATTGTGTTTGCTGGCGGCCAGCTGGCCGACCGCTTTGACTCGGTGGCAGACGCCGAATGGGGCCGTAAGGGACTGCGCAGCGACGGTGCAACCTTTACCATCGACACCTTTGGGCGCTACCTGCTGCATGACCCGATACATCATTTATGGGATGTAGCGCACTAATCGACTACCTCGCGTACACATCGCGAGTATGCCTACACCTACAAAGCAATTCGACAACATGACAACCGTTAAACCTTCCCCCACATTCAAAGGCGAAGATGGCCTCAAGCGCTGTTTTTGGTGCGCATCCGATCCGATCTATGTCGACTACCACGACAACGAATGGGGTCGCCCAGTAACCGATGACATCAAGTTGTATGAAAAGTTGTGCCTCGAGGGTTTTCAAGCTGGCTTGTCGTGGATCACAATCTTGCGCAAGCGCGAAGCATTTAGAGCCGCATTTAAAGACTTCGATCCAATCAAGGTCGCGAGGTTCAATGACAAAAACATTGAGCGCCTCATGAACAATGAAGGCATTGTGCGCAACCGAGCAAAAATTGAGGCAACGATTGGTAATGCCAAAGCAACTCTTAAAGTGCAACAAGAAGTTGGCTCGCTCTCCAAATTGATTTGGTCGTTCGCACCCATCAAACCGGGCAAGGCTCCTAAAACATTTGGTGACCTGCCGGCTTCAACACCGGAATCACATGCTCTTTCAAAAGAGTTGCTCAAGCGTGGCTTCAAGTTTGTTGGCCCGACGACAATGTATGCAGCAATGCAGTCGCTTGGTTTGGTCAACGACCACTTTGCAAACTGCCATGCCCGCCACACTGCCTGACAAACAAAAGGCAGTGCGGGTTAAAGAGTAAAGCGATAAACGTTGGTGTCGCGCTGTACGAAACCTAAGCGCTGATACAGACGGTTGGCTGCTTCTCGAGATGGACGAGAAGTTAAGTCAACCGTCGTTGCGCCGCGCTTTCGCGACTCATCAATTGCAAACGTGTTCAATGCTTCTCCAACACCAGCACCTCGAGCTGAACCATCCACCACCACATCTTCAATCCAGGCACGCAATCCGGTCGGAATTTGAAACAGTGCAAGCGTGAGCGAGCCAACTATGCGGCCATCTAGTTTGGCGAGCAGCAAAAAAGTTGCATCGCTGGCAACGATATTTTGTAATTGCTCTCGAGTTGGCGGCGGGTTCGACGACGACAATTGAGGAATGAGCGTGTTAAATGCCGCAACAACTTCGTCGTCCACAACTTTGGCTATTTCTACCGTCAACGTCATGCCCTCTACCTTGCCATATAGCGTTGCTTTGGCTCGTGTACTGCCCGTAGGCCGTTGTCTGAGCTAAATCCGCACAACCGTAGAATGATCGGGTGAGATCTCTCATTGGCGACAGAAACGTTTTTGCCACCAAACGACGGGTAGCCGGCGTCGTTGGCGAAGTTTTTCGTTCTCTTCCGCGGCCTCTGGCACACGGTCACCGCACATTGATGTATCACTCGGTTGGCCTTGAACAAAACAACACCACGGTTGACGGCGACACGTTGGGCATCTATTCCATGACAATTGCTCAGTTCACTCAACAGATCGATGCCATTCAGAGGGTTGCGCAATCAAAGGGCATTTCACTGGTGCCATTTGGGTCTGTATTGCGCGACACAATTTCAATCACTTTTGACGACGGGTACACCGACGCCCTCACGGTTATTGCGCCACTTTTATGTGCCCGACAAATTCCATTTCACGTATTTGTGTCGTCGGCACGGATGAATGGCTCAGACCACAAATACCTCTCACCAGAACAATTAGTCGAGCTAGCAAACATGCCTGGCGTAACTATTGGTGCACACGGAGCAACACATCGCTCACTCACTTCGCTTTCACCATCCGAATTGGCTGCCGAGTTACAGGCGAGCAAAGTTGACCTAGAGGCCGTTCTAAAAAAGCCGGTCAGCACGATGTCGTATCCGTATGGTCATGTCAACGACGAAGTGCGTAAAGCCGCGCAAGATGCCGGATTTACTTTTGCTGCCACAAGCAAGTGGGGGTTCAACGAATCGTCTGGCGATTCACTTTTGCAACGACGCATCGATATGTGGTCTGGTGATACAAAGCGCACGGTTGAAAACAAAATTCTTGGACACTGGAATTGGTTCGGACTTTTAACATGACAAGTGTTTCGGTCATAATTCCTGCATACAACTCTGCAAGCACAATCATTCGCGCGCTACAGAGCGTTACTGCACAAACCCGCGCTCCGAAAGAGATCATTGTTGTTGACGATGCAAGTACCGATAACACTCGAGAAATTGCTGCAAACTTTGCCTCAACCTCGTTGATCCCACTTCGCGTAATTGCACAGTCGGCAAACGGCGGCCCAAGCGCTGCTCGCAACACTGGTTGGGATGCCGCAACGGGTGACTACATCGCATTTTTGGATGCCGATGATCAGTGGCATCCACGCAAGATCGAGTTGCAATACCCCGTAATGCACAATCAACCCGAAGTCACAATGAGTTGCCATGGCCACCACTTTTCGTCCAGCACAACGTGGGCCGACATCCCCACCGCCGACACTAAAGCGACTCCCGTTTCCTTTCACAAATTCTTGATCCGCAACCGCTGCGCCACACCGACGGTGATGCTCAAGCGGGCGATCACAGAGCGATTTGATTCTCGCAAACGATTTGCTGAGGATTATTTGTTGTGGATGCAGATCACCGCAAGCCACGGCCCAGCGTTACGGCTTGAGGCACAACTGGCGCACTGTTCAAACCCCGGCTACGGCGGGTCGGGCCAGAGCGGAAAACTGCTCAAGATGGAGCTCTCCGAAATTGGCGGATTTGTGACTCTGCGAAAGTCAAAAGCAATCGGCTTTGGCACCCTCGGATTAGTCGTAATTTGGTCGTGGATCAAGTTCGGAATTCGGCTTTTCGATTCAAAAGTTATGAAGATTCGCAGATAGCGTTTCGCTCAAGATGTCGACGATGGATCACGTTCGCTGGTTGTCCAAGCCGTCACTCAAGCGACCCGTCATCGTCACCGCCTTTACGGGGTGGAATGATGCCGCTGACGCCGCCTCAAACGCGGTGCGCAATCTCATCGAAGGTTGGAAGGCTCAACCCCTTGCCGAGATTGACCCAGAAGAATACACAGACTTCGCAACCATTCGACCTCACGTGCGCCTCAAAGAAGGTGGCGCTCGCAACATCGTGTGGCCAACCGTCGGCATGTGGCATATGGCCGGAGCGGGTGGCGACGTGATCTTGGTGTTGGGCCCAGAACCAAGCATGAAGTGGCGTTCGTTTTCTGAGCAGATTCTTGGTGTGGCCGATCACTTCGGTGCCTCCATGATGCTCACGCTCGGCGCATTGCTCGCAGACGTGCCTCATAGCCGTCCAGTGCAAATCATCGGTACTGCCAACGACAACGACTTGATTGAACGGTTTGACTTGCAACGCTCACGCTATGAAGGGCCAACAGGCATCATTGGCGTGCTTCACGACGTGTGCAACACACTTGCACTTCCGTCAGCTGCATTATGGGCGGCGGTCCCTGCATACGCTTCACAGGTTCCATCACCAAAAGCGTCGCTCTCATTGATGCGTCGTTCGTGCGAGATCATCGGCACACCAGCACCAGTTGCATCGATTATGAATCTGATCGAAAACTACGAAGAGCAGATCAACTCGCTAGTGAATGACGATGAAGACTTGGCTGCATATGTTGAACGTCTTGAAACGATGACCGATAATGGCATGAGTCTTGACGACGAAGTTGACGATGGTCAATTGCAATTCGATTTCGCTCACGACACCGGTGACGACGCTGCAGATGCCACAACTCTGATGGATGAAGTTGAGCAATTCCTTCGCGATCAGGGCGACGGAAAATAACTCGTACGCAAACTGGAATTGTTTAAACGAGTTCGACCAGTTCTTCTACTGGCGTAACAATTCCTACGTAAAACGAACCGAAGTCGGCGTACTTTGCTGATGCTTCATCGAAGCGCATTGTGTACACCACATCTTTCAAGTCGTCGGCATGCACGCCAAACAGCGTCACTCCCCACTCAAAATCGTCAAAGCCGGCGGATGCAGTAACTAACTGCAAAATGCGCCCTGCAAATGTTCGGCCACTCTTGCCATGCTCCATCATTAATTCACTGCGCTTCTCGAATGGCAATGTAAACCAGTTGCATTCTGGGTCACGCTTTTTCGACATTGGGTAAAAGCACCATGCATTCTTACCAGCAGGTGGAAGCTGCGGGTACAGACGAGCGTTGCGCATCTCTTCAGGAACATTGGCTGCATACTCACTCACTTCTGTGAGCGATACATAACTGTCACCGATGAACACACCTGCGTGCTGCAGCGCAGTCTGGAAAGAGCGAAGCTCGCGCATGTCGGACGAAACGGCCATAAACGCCAAGTCGCTTTTGTGACCAAGCATCGAGACCGAAACGACTTGCACGCCTTGGCTTTGCGCATTCTTCACTGCAGTAACGACCGCTTCGCCGTCGAAGTCTGCTGCCGGGTGGCCAAACAGGTGGATAACGGCCATACCGACTGATGGAGACATTGGTTCACTCATGGATGCAAGGTTACTTGCGCGCCGCAGCGGCTGCGCTGGCGAGCACATTTGCCGCGCGCAAAGGAGCGTCAGTATCGAGATGTAAATACAGCGAGGGTTCGGTTAATTCGATTTCCATGATTTCTGGCACACCGCTGGTGTTCGTGACCATGTCGATGCGTGCGTAAAGGGGCGAATCGGTGAATCGTTGCGCAAGAAAAGCCAACACTTGATTGCCCAACGTCAATTCGGCTGGGCTTGCGGTACGCGCAGATATTTCCTCGTCTATGAACGCACCGTTGTGAACTTGTTCGGTGCCGCGAAAGATGGGGCCCTTACGAAATGCGTGGCTGAAGATTCCGCCCAGATACACAAGCGATGTCTCACCATTGACATCGATACTCGGTTGGTATGGCTGCAGCAGCACCGAAGTTCCTGATGCAAGAATCTTTTCGATGTGCTGGCGAGCATCAACAGGTTGGCTGCGGTGACGCGCAGTGTTGTTTGAACCCGCACTCACCGTTGGCTTAATGATGATGTCGTGTTGTAATTGCGCCTCATCAATGTCGCTACTTGAGTTGATGAACATTGTCGACATCACAGGAATGCCGGCAGCAATCAGTTGAGTTAGGTACTGCTTATCCAAATTCCAGTGAACAATCTCGGCTGAGTTATACAACCGTGTTACTTGTGACGTGGCATCAATCCAGCGCGTGAACTCATCGAGTCGCTTGTAGTAATCCCACGTGCTGCGCAATACCACGATGGAAAACGACGACCAGTCAACTGACGGGTCATCCCAATCAACTATTTGCCACGGCTCGTTGATTGCATCGAGTGATTCAGTAAGAATCTCGAGGTCGTGATCGAGTCCGCGCGCCAACTGAACGGTGGCGAGCGCGATCATGATCAATACCTAAATGTTGACGTGGGGACTAGTAGTCCTCCATGCCTCCGCCTGGCATTGGTGCAGAATCTTCTGGCTTGTCAGCAATGACAACCTCGGTTGTAAGGAACAAGGCCGCAATTGATGCTGCGTTTTGCAATGCAGAGCGTGTCACTTTGGCAGCGTCGATAACGCCCAACTTGACCAAGTCTTCGTACTCACCAGTTGCAGCATTGAGGCCTTCGTTGCCCTTCATGTTGCGCACTTTGTCAACTACAACGCCGCCTTCCATGCCTGCGTTTTCAGCAATCTGCTTAAGTGGTGCTTCGAGTGATTTTGCAACCAAACGTGCGCCAGTTGCTTCGTCACCCTTGAGTGAGTCGGCAACTTTGAGCACTGCAGCTTGTGAACGCAACAACGCAACGCCGCCGCCAGGCACAACGCCTTCTTCAATAGCGGCTTTGGTGGTGCTCACTGCGTCTTCAATGCGGTGCTTCTTCTCTTTGAGTTCAACTTCAGTTGCAGCACCAACTTTGAGCACTGCTACTCCACCCGACAACTTTGCGAGTCGCTCTTGCAATTTCTCGCGGTCGTAATCGCTGTCGGTGTTTTCGATCTCGGCTTTGATCTGTGAGATGCGGCCCTTGATGTCTGCATCTGAACCGGCGCCCTCAATGATTGTTGTTTCATCTTTAGTAACAACGATCTTCTTTGCACGGCCCAACAAATCGAGTGTCGTGTTCTCGAGCTTGAGACCAACTTCTTCCGAGATGACCTGGCCACCAGTAAGAATTGCGATGTCTTGCAACATTGCTTTGCGGCGATCGCCAAAACCAGGAGCCTTGACTGACACGCTCTTGAAGGTGCCACGGATCTTGTTGACAACAAGTGTTGCGAGCGCTTCGCCCTCAACGTCTTCGGCGATGATCACGAGTTGCTGACCACCCTGCATCACTTTTTCAAGCACAGGTACCAAGTCGCGCACTGCGGTGATCTTGCCACCGACGAGCAAAATATATGCATCGTCAATGACGGCTTCCATGCGGTCTGCGTCGGTAACGAAATATGGCGAGATGTAACCCTTGTCGAAACGCATTCCCTCAACGAGATCCATTTCCATGCCAAATGTCTGGCTCTCTTCAACAGTGATGACACCGTCTTTGCCGACTTTGTCGATGGCTTCGGAAATCATCTTGCCGATTTCTTCGTCAGCTGCCGAGATTGAAGCAACTTGTGCAATCTGTGACTTTGAGTCAACTTCTTTTGCGAGCGAGCGGATGCTTGCAACTGCTGCCTCAACGGCTGCTTCGATGCCGCGCTTGAGGCTCATTGGGTTTGCACCCGCAGCCACGTTGCGCAGGCCTTCGTGCACCATGCTCCAGGCCAACACGGTTGCCGTGGTGGTTCCGTCGCCGGCTACGTCGTCAGTCTTTTTGGCAACTTCTTTGACCAGTTCGGCGCCAATGCGCTCGTATGGGTCTTCGAGGTCGATTTCTTTGGCGATCGAGACGCCGTCATTGGTGATCGTTGGTGCGCCCCACTTTTTGTCGAGCACCACGTTGCGACCTTTTGGTCCGAGGGTGACACGAACAGCGTCAGCCAATTTATTCATCCCGTTTTCGAGACCTCGGCGAGCTACTTCGTCAAATGCGATGATCTTGGACATGTCATTTCCTTCCGAAAAACCTACGTGGATAAGCGTTAGCACTCTACCGCCGAGACTGCTAACTCAAACGGGG
>WLKU01000051.1 GCA_009701105.1 Actinomycetota bacterium
GATTGCACTTGTGACTAACTTGTTGGCAGTACCCGTTGCTGGTATGGTGATGTTGGTGGGAATTCCACTTGGAATGTTGACAGGAATTTTGAGTCAAGTTTCGAACGCTTCAGTAATGACTGCGTGCGTGACGGCTCTGATGTGGCCGGTTGAAATTGCGGTGCGGTGGGGCTGGTGGGTGGCAGCGCTTGGCGAGCGCATGTCGTTGCAAGGCAGTGTTAATGCCTTGGGTTGGGGCATCGTGGCTTTGTTGGTTATTTCTGCGAGAATATCGGCGTGGCGATCTATTTAATTACGGGCAGTGATGCCAGATTGGTTTCTGCCAAACTCACCGACCTCACTGCGCAATTAGTTGGTGATGGCGACCGCAACACCATGCTTCTCAGTCATGATCTGGAAACACTTGGCGCTGACGACCGAGAACAAGAAATTGCTAACGCCATGGTCGGAGCGCAGACAGGTTCGCTCTTCGGCGGCGAGCGAGTGGTGGTATTGCGCGGCATTGGCGAAGCAACCGTCGATCAACTTAAACCGCTAGTCGCATATCTTGCACAGCCACTCGAAGACACGCAACTTGTGCTCACTGGATCGGGCAAGCTTGCAAAATCGATCACTGATGCGCTCAAGCAAGCGGGTGCGACAACCATTAACACGTCTCCACCAAGTCGTTTCAACGAACTCTCGATGTGGTTTCAAGAACAACTCACTGAAGCAGGGCTCAAAGTTGATTCGGGCGCACTCAAGATGTTGATCGAGTGGCTTGGTCAGGATCAGGCCAGGCTCCCTTCAATTATCGAGGTATTGGTTTCAACATACGGCACCAACAAGAAACTCACCGTAGATGAGATTGAACCATTCCTTGGTCAAGAGGGCAGTGTCATGCCTTGGGATTTGACCGATGCGATTGATCTCTCAAATTCGCCCAAGGCAATTGCGATGTTGCGGCGCATGATTCGAAGCGGTGAATCACACCCAATGCAACTCATGGCTCTGTTGCATAATCATTATGTAAAACTTCTCAAACTTGATGGGCCAGAAGTACGCACTGCGGGCGAAGCGATGGCGATCATCGGGGCAAAAAGCGAATTTCAAGGAAAGAAGTATTTGGAGACGTACAGGAGATTGGGCGCCGCCAATATTTCTGCAGCGCTACAACTGCTTGCTAGAGCCGACATTGATTTGCGCGGCGGCAAAGATTTGGAAGAAGAATTGATTATGGAAATCTTGGTAGCAAGATTGAGTCGCATGGGCGGCGCACCGCAGCATGCAAAAACTGGCGGAAGGTTTACTTCGCGGCGTTGATTTTTTTCATCAGGCGGCTCTTTTTGCGAGCAGCTTGACGGGGGTGAATGACACGCTTTGAAGCGGCCATATCGAGGCGTTTGACGGCGAGACGCAATGCCTCTGGGTTCTCAGGTGTACCGATTGTCTCGGTGGCGTTCTTCAAGCGTGTACGCACTTCGCTCTTCGTCGCGCGGTTACGCGAGGTGGCCTTGGCGTTGGTGAGGATTCGCTTCTTTTGGCTCTTGATATTTGCCACTTCGACTACCCATTCTTTCGTTAGATGCCCTGAAGATTTCAGGACTGTTTAGGCTAACAGCGACTAGGGCATAGCCCCAACTGTAGAATTTGAGGGCTGTAGCGCCATCGTCACCAACAAAACCTGGCCCAGCAGAACTGAATCGCCTCAATGGATCTCGCAACAATCCGCAATTTTTCGATCATTGCCCATATCGATCACGGCAAGTCGACCCTTTCTGACCGAATTTTAGAGATGACAGGCGCAGTGCAATCACGCGACATGCGCGCCCAATATCTCGACTCGATGGATCTTGAGCGCGAGCGCGGCATCACGATCAAGGCACAAAATGTGCGCGTGCCTTGGAAGGGCCACACGTTTCACCTCATCGATACACCTGGTCACGTCGACTTTGGCTATGAAGTAAGTCGTTCGCTTGCCGCATGTGAAGGCGTGGTGCTCGTCGTTGATGCCGCACAGGGGATTGAGGCACAAACTCTTGCTAATTGCTACCTAGCGCTTGAAAGCAATCTCGAAATTGTTGCAGTGCTCAACAAGATTGACTTGCCGGCTGCAGACCCAGATCGATACGCAATGGAAATTGAGAAGGTTTTAGGTATTCCTGCCGAAGATATCTTGCGTATCTCGGCAAAGACTGGTGTTGGCGTGCCCGAATTGCTGGACGAAATCATTGTTCGCATTCCGCCACCAAAGGGTGATGTCGATGCGCCTCTGCAAGCACTGATTTTTGACTCCCAATACGACACGTATCGCGGCGTGGTCTCGAGTATTCGAGTGATGAATGGTCGAATGAACAGTGGCAGCAAGTTGTTGTTTATGCAGACCAAAGCCACCCACGAAGTGATCGAAATTGGTGCGCGAATGCCGGTGTCGACGCCGGTTGCCGAACTTGGACCAGGCGAGGTGGGCTATCTCATTGCTGGTATTAAAGACGTTGGCGAGGCTCGCAGTGGTGAGACCGTAACAACAGCGATCAATTCGGCAACCGAGGCTCTCGACGGGTATCACGATCCGAAGCCAATGGTGTTTTGTGGACTGTTTCCGATTGATGGCGATGACTTTGAAAACTTGCGCGAGAGCTTGCAACGACTCAAACTCAATGATGCATCAATTGCGTACGAACCAGAGTCATCGGGTGCGCTTGGATTTGGCTTTCGATGCGGATTCCTCGGCTTGTTGCACATGGAGATTGTGAAAGAGCGCTTAGAGCGCGAGTTTAACTTGGGGCTCATTGCCACTGCTCCGTCGGTGGAGTACATGGTCAATAAGACAAATGGCGAGAAAGTAAAAGTCGATAACCCGGCAGACTTGCCGGCGACTGTATATATAGGTTCGATCGAAGAACCGTTTTTTAGGGTCAGCATTATTACGCCAAAGGATTACACCGGTTCGCTGATGGAGCTCTGCCAAGAGCGTCGCGGTGAACTCATCAAACTCGAGTATCTGTCGCCAGAGCGTGTTGATATGCAGTACACAATGCCGCTTGCAGAAGTAGTTGTGGATTTCTTTGACCAACTCAAGAGTCGCTCGCAGGGTTATGCAAGTTTGGATTATGAGTTGGCTGGTTACCGCGCATCGGATTTGGTGCGTGTAGATATTTTGTTAAATGCGCTGCCAGCCGATGCCTTTTCCACAATCGTGCACCGCGACAAGGCATACGACTATGGCAATCGCATGTGCGCAAAGTTGCGTGAACTGATTCCGCGACAAATGTTTGATGTTCCAATCCAGGCTGCGATCGGCGGACGCATCATTGCACGCGAGACAGTAAAAGCAAAACGCAAAGACGTTTTGGCAAAATGCTATGGAGGCGACATCTCTCGTAAGCGCAAACTATTGGAGAAACAAAAAGAAGGAAAGAAGAAGATGAAATCGATCGGCCGCGTGGAAGTGCCGGGCGATGTGTTTATCTCGGCACTCAAACTCGATGACTGATCAGCCTGCCAAGAACGGAGCAATGTTTCGTTCGTTGAAGAGTTTCAACGCACGTTTATTTTTTGCAGGCCTGCTGCTTTCCAATATTGGCTCGTGGCTGCAACTGACCGCAACATCATTTTTGCTCTATCGCTTGACTGGTAGCGCTGTGGCACTCGGCATCAATGCTGCATTGCAGTTTTTGCCAATGCTGTTGTTTGGGGCATGGGCAGGAGCATTGTCCGATCGCTACAACCGTCAACGCACAACGATCATCACTCAAACCTTGCTTGCATCGCAGGCAATTGTGCTTGGTATCTGTGATCTCACAGGCATTATCAACATGCCAATCGTGTTTGTGCTCACTGGGGCGCTAGGTGTGATTGGCGCAATTGACAACCCTGCACGGCGCGGGCTTGTGACCGAACTCGTACCAGAACACGACATGTCGAATGCGATGAGTCTGAACACTGCGGTCATGACAGGCTCGCGCATATTTGGTCCAGCACTTGCTGCAGCCCTGGTGGGGCCATTGGGCACAGGATGGCTGTTTATCATTAACGGAATTTCCTACGCTGCGATGCTGTACGGCGTTGCTGGTTTGCGCAAATCGGAAATGTTCTCGCCACCACTACGACCAGCGGGTGGAACACCGGTGCGCGACGGTTTGCGTTTCGTGCGTCACAACGAGCGACTGCTCGTCTTGTTCAGCATCTTTACGTTGGTCAGCACATTTGCATTCAACTATGGCGTGTCACTGCCAAAGCTTGCAGACACCGAGTGGGGTGATCCCAAATATTACGGCTGGGTTTTGGCTGTTACCAGCGTTGGAAGTTTGATTGGTGCGCTCATGACTGCGCGTCTGCACCGTGCAACGTACAGGTGGGTGGCAATAAATGTGTTGTTGTTGGGCGGCGCAAACATTGGTATGGCATGGTCGCCAAATGTGTGGATTGCATTTGTGTGGGCGATTCCACTTGGTGCTGGTGGAGCGGCAATGATCTCTTCTGCAAACTCGATTATTCAGTATGAGTCTCCGCCAGATATGCGAGGCCGAATGCTCGCACTCAGTGCAGTAGCATTTTTGGGCTCAACACCAATTGGTGGACCAATAACGGGTTGGATAGCGGATGCTGTGAGTGTGCAGTGGTCGCTCGGTTATGGCGGGATCATCGGCATCTGCGCTGGTGCCTACATGATTATATGGATTTGGAGAAGTGGTGTCGATCGCAACTAATTCGGTGATGTGGTTCAGGCGTGATTTGCGTTTAGCCGACAACGAGGCGTTAGTCGCTGCTGCGCGTGCGGGGAGTGTGACACCTCTTTTTGTCATCGACCCAAAGTTTTTTGAGCGCTCTGGGGCTGCGCGTTTGGTCTTTTTATTGCGCAACCTGCATGAGTTAAACAAATCAATAGGCGGGGCATTGGTGGTGCGCACAGGCAACCCAGTTGATGTTGTTGCAACAGTTGCACGTGAGGTGGGTGCGACCCAAGTGTTTGCTGCAAAAGATTTTGCTCCCTACGGGCAGTCTCGAGACGCACATGTTGACGCAGCATTGCGCGCAGTTGGGGCAGAGTTGTGCAGTGTCGGGTCTGCGTATGCCGTAAATCCTGGCGTTGTGCGCAAGGCCGACAACACTCCATATGCGGTGTTCACGCCGTTCTCCAAGATTTGGTTGTCACAAGGCTGGTCGGCTCCGTTGCCACAGCCCAAAGTGGCGTGGCATGGCTCACCAACTGTGGCATCCGAAGATTTGCCAGCAGAACCAGAATGCAATGCGCAACTGCCACGAGCAGGTGAAGATGCTGCATGGCAGGTGTGGGAAACATTTCGTGGTTCGGCACTGAATGGTTATGCCGAGACGCGCAATAATCCAGACATCAATGGCACGAGCCAGTTGTCGCCGTACCTACGATTTGGCATCGTCCATCCGCGATCATTGCTAGCCGAACTTGGCGACTCAAAATCTCATTCAGTTTTTCGTAGCGAGTTGTGTTGGCGCGAATTTTATGCCGATGTACTTTTTCATCAACCGCGCACGGTGTGGGAAAACTTGCAATTGAAAATGAATAAAATGACGCACGACACTGGCGCTGATGCGGTGGCTCGTTTTGAGGCATGGTGTAAAGGCGAAACTGGTTTTCCAATTGTTGATGCAGGGATGAAACAAATGTTGGCAACTGGCTGGATGCATAACCGTGTGCGAATGATTGTTGCGAGTTTCCTGGTGAAAGATTTGCATCTTCCATGGCAATGGGGCGCAAAGTTTTTCATGCGTCACTTAGTGGACGGAGATATTGCATCAAACAATCACGGTTGGCAGTGGACTGCCGGCACAGGTACGGATGCATCGCCATACTTTCGAATTTTTAATCCCATATCCCAGGGCGAACGTTTTGATCCGCAAGGTTCGTATGTGCGCCAGTGGATTCCGGAACTTCGCGAACTGGCTGATGACGCAGTGCATTCACCATGGACTTTGGGTTTGCTCAATCCCTACATTGCGCCGATGGTGGACCATGCAGAGGAGCGCCTTATTTCCCTCGATCGCTACAAAGCGGTATCGGGCAAGTAAAGAAGCACATCAATTGGCGCATCACTAGGTGCATCGTGTCTCGGTATCCTTGTGACGATGCTTGATGACCGCAAAACAGCCATTCTCCGCGCTGTAGTGGAGGAGTACATCTCGACGGCGCAGCCTGTTGGATCATCGCATATCGCCAATACGTCTGGGGTTCATGTCTCGTCGGCCACGGTGCGTAACGACATGAGTTTCCTTGAGCAAGAGGGATATCTGGCTCAGCCCCATACATCGGCTGGGCGTATTCCTACCGACAAGGGTTATCGATTTTTTGTCGACCATCTGACGCCATCGGGCACACTTGAGCTCGCAGCACAAGATCGCATCGGTCAATTCTTTGATACTGCGCACGGACGTTTGGAAGAAACACTGCAGCGCACCAGCACGTTGCTTGCCGAAATGACCAACTATGCAGCAGTGGTGATGGGTCCAAAGGCCGAAGTCGCTGTAGTTCGTTCGGTGCAACTCGTTGGTTTAAGTGCACACATGGCGATGGTCGTTGTTGTGCTGTCGAATGGAGTTGTTGAAAGCGAACCGATCGAACTCAGTGCATCAATCACCGACGATCAAACATCGGCCGCAACGCATGCGTTGAGCCGAATCATGATCGGTAAAGCACTCGGTGCATCTCTTCCGCTCATGACATCGGGTGATGTGATTGTGGATGCGCTTGCGGCACAAGTTGTGCGTGCAATGAACGGTCGACGGGTTGATGAGTCAGTGTTTGTCGGCGGGGCTTCGGCAATGGCGCAAGCTTTTGATGCTGTTGAGATCGTGCGCTCGGTGCTGCACACACTCGAACAGCAATATGTAGTTGTGTCTCTTGTACGCGACATGCTCAACCGCGGTTTGTCGGTTGCAATCGGCACCGAACACGGTGTCGAACCCCTTGCTACATGTTCATTGGTGCTTTCACCCGTGATAGTAGATGGCGCCACGCTTGGAACAGTTGGTGTACTCGGGCCAACTCGCATGAATTATCCGCAGGCGCTTGCCACGGTCGAAATTGTTGGCGAACGTCTAGGACGAAGGCTTACTGAGGGCTGATCTTTTATGGCTACAGATTTTTATGAACTGCTTGGCGTTTCTCGTGGCGCTGATGCCGACGAAATAAAGCGCGCCTATCGCAAACGCGCGCGCGAATTGCACCCAGACGCAAACCCCGGCAATGCAGAAGCAGAATCAAAATTTAAAGAAGTGTCGCATGCATATGAAGTGTTGTCAGACTCGGACAAGCGCGCACGGTACGACCAGTTTGGCGAGGCTGGTGTTGGTGGTCGCGGTAATGCCGGCGATCCATTTAGTGGCGGTAGCGCTGGCGGTTTTGGTGACATCTTTGAAGCATTCTTTGGTGGCGGTTCACCATTCGGTGGAGGTGGTGGGCAACGGCAACAATCGGGTCCACCTCGTGGTCAAGATGTAGAAGTTGTCGCAGATGTTTCATTTGAAGAAGCTGTCTTTGGTTGCAGCACGGAAGTAAAGATGCGCTCTGCTATTCGCTGTGACGAATGTGCGGGTAGTGGGGCCAAAAAGGGAACATCGGCAAAGACTTGCGCAGAGTGTGGAGGAGCGGGTCAAGTACGTCGAGTGCGGCAAAGCATGCTTGGCCAAATGGTGACTGCTGCACCGTGCGGTCGATGCAGTGGAATGGGCCAAGTAATTGACTCGCCTTGTGCACCATGCAGGGGTGACGGTCGCATTGTCAAAGATGTTGAACACACAGTTGAGGTGCCTGCAGGTATCAACACTGGCCAAACGTTGCGCGTAAGTGGGCGTGGTGCTGTGGGCATACGTGGTGGAGGTGCTGGTGACTTGTATGTCCACATGCGCGTTGCCGAGCACGACACCTATCGACGCGAAGAAGACGATCTCGTCACCGACGTTGTTATTTCGATAGCGCAGGCAACACTTGGAACACATCTGGTGTTGAGCACACTTGATGGTGACGAAGATCTTGTAATTCCGCCTGGCGTGCAGCAAGGTCGCGAGTTTCTACTCAGGGGTCGCGGAGTGCCGCATCTCAATCAGGGTGGGCGCAATAAAGGTCGAGGAAACCTGCGTGCGCAAATTGTGATTGCAGTGCCAACCAAACTCAGTGATGCAGAGCGCGATCTCTTGACTCGGTTTGCCGAAATTCGCGGTGAGCATGTAACGCAGACGGCTTCGAAATTGAAAGCCAAGATCAAGTCAGCGTTTTTGTGATCGACGACCTTCGTCGCAGTAGTGCACACATATTTGTCGCATCACTAGAAAATCCAGTTGCAAGCGAAGATGACCAGCATCATCTGCTCAAGGTGCTTAGGGTCAAGTCAACGGATCAAATTACGGTGAGCAATGGTTTTGGTAAATGGTTGACGGCAACAATTTCACGCTCAGGAGACATCAGCGCAACGAGTGATTTGCGCTCTGAAGATTCACCACGTTGGCCTCTTTGCATTGCATTTGCCCCAGTTAAAGGCGAAAAACCAGAGTTGATTGTGCAGAAATTGACTGAATTGGGAATTGACGAGATCATTCCGTTGGCACCAACGATCCGTTCGGTAGTTCGTTGGGATACCGCTAAGGCTTCAAAGCAAACTGAACGACTACAACGGGTGGCTCATGAGGCTTCGATGCAAAGTCGCAGAGTATGGCTTCC
>WLKU01000052.1 GCA_009701105.1 Actinomycetota bacterium
ACGCATGAACGTGGTAACTCCCTTCGGTTCCAACCGGGGCTGGAGCCCCCGAGGGGGCAGGGTGGATATGTGGACTTGGGATCGTATCGGCACGAAGGGAGCGTGCCACACCCGTGTTGCAGAGATTGGCTGAACTAGCGCCGAGACCTGCGCCTTGTTGGCTCTGTGTCCGATTTGGGGGCTGTAGCCATGGGTAACGAACGCAAGAGATGATGCCAGCGACAGGAACGACAGCACTCGACGACATAGGCCGTATATGTAATAGACGAGCTTTGGTCGGATGAGTATTCAGTATTGCGCTGCTGTTCAGTCTCTTGAGCAAGCTGTCGAAACTCTTCAAGTTCGTGTGGCTTGGTAATACAACGTCCATGGCTTGGGAGACGCGGGCCAAATACATACGTCACCAAAGCAACATTGTCTTGTACACAAATTGGGCACTTCACACCTGTTGCATCACCAAAGTTTTTTGCAGCGCGCACCAAGTCGGGGTGAGCGTCACACAATTGTTCTCTGCGAATGCGACCGCGGCGAAACTCATTGATGAGAGCGCGACGGGTCAGCCGGTGGTCAATAACGCCACCAACAGTTTCACCGTTGTCGTCGGTGAGCGTGAGTTGGCTCAACCAACCCGTTGGGCGTCGTGAAGAATTCATTGCTACAAACGCTAGTCAGTTTTTGTTGTCCACCACTGTTCGAGTCTGCGCCTCACTTCGGCATCGCCCAACAATCCTTCTTCAAGCCGGATTTCCATCAAGAATGTCAAGGCTTCACCAACTTGTCGACCGGCACCGATAGACAACATCTCCATTACTTGTGCTCCGTCCAACTCTGGCCGCAGTGCTGCCAGCTCTTCGTGTTTGGCCAACTCTGCGATGCGAGCCTCAAGTTCGTCCATGCGTTGCGAGAGCATCAATGCTTTTCTCTCATTGCGGGTCGTGCAGTCGCAGCGCGTCAGCACATTGAGTTCGTTTAACAATGGTCCTGCATCGCGAACGTAACGACGCACTGCCGAATCTGTCCAACCCATTTGATATGTATGAAAGCGCAGATGCAATGCAACCAAGTCGGTGATTGCGTCAGTGTCATGCGTTGAATACTTCATCGCTTTGAGTCGCGCGCGCGACATTCGTGCGCCAACCACTTCGTGGTGATGAAAGGTGACACCTTTGCCGTCTTTGATGCCGCGTGTTTTTGGTTTGCCAATGTCGTGAAATAACGCGGCAAGCCGTGTAATGCGAAAATCAAAATTTGCAGACGCGTCTGGTCGCACGTTTTCAACCACCGCAAAGGTGTGTGTCAGCACATCTTTGTGGCGGTGAATCGGATCTTGTTCAAGTTTCATGGCTGGCAGTTCGGGAAAGAAATGCTCGGCCAAACCCGTGTCAACCAAAAACCACAGTCCGCTTGTTGGGTGATCGCACACCATTAAGCGGTCGAGTTCATTGCGCACTCGTTCTGCCGAAATAATTTTGAGTCGATCGTGTAGTTTTTGCACCGCAGCAACCAATTCGGGCACTGGCTGAAGCTGCAGTGTTGCGATAAATCGTGCTGCGCGCATCATCCGCAACGGGTCATCGGAGAAACTGATTTCTGGCGAAAGCGGTGTGCGTAGCGTGCGACTCATCAAGTCGGCGGCTCCACCATATGGATCGACAAGTTCTGGCACATCGCTCGTTACTTCGAGAGCCATTGCATTGATTGTGAAATCGCGGCGCGATAAATCTGTGGCGATGTCATCCGAAAATTCAACATCTGGCTTTCGCGAATCAGGTGAATACGCCTCAGCTCGGTGCGTGGTGATTTCGTATGTGCGGCCGTTCTTCTGTGCCGAAATAGTGCCAAAGCGTTCGCCAGTTGTCCATACGGCATCGGCCCAACCAGTTAAGAAGCGTTTGGTTTCTTCTGGACGAGCATTGGTCGTGAAGTCAAAATCCACTTCGCTCATCTGTCGATCAAGCAATAGATCTCGTACGGTTCCACCGACCACATAGAGACGACGATCAGCAGTACGAAAAATATCCCCGAGAGGCGCAAGTTCGGCCAATACTGGAGCAAATCGTTGCGGAACCACGTTGATTAGGTTAGGCGTTACTGATTGAACTTGAGGGACTACCGCAAATTGAGACAATTATCGGTGAGACTGGTGAGTATGGATCGCTTGCGACGCGCCAGTGGTGCTGTACTGATCGTGCTCGGTGTGACGTGTTCGCTCCTTGGTGTGCTTCCCCACCAAACCAGTGCAGCGAACGCAGCAGTAGTTGCGCCTATTGACGTGCGCTTAGTTGCACAAAATTTTAATGTTCTTGCAGGCACACAATTTCGCTTCACTGTTGGTGTACCCGATGCAGCAGTTCGAAATCAGCTCGAACAAGACACAACGACGACGCTTCGCATAACTGCGTTTGCCCCGGTAATCACCCAAGAGCAGGTGCGCTCAATTACTGCAGGTGTCGAACCAGTTGGGCAACTCACAGTTGCAGACTTGCAACTCATTCAATTGGCACGAACTGAAACCAATAACTACACCGCGTTTCTTTCAACCACTGCTCGCACAAACTCGTTGCGCCTCACAAAAGACGGTGTGTACCCGATACAGATTTCTTTCATGCAAAATGGTCAACCAGTTTCCAAACTGACTACGTTCGTTAACTTTTTCAATTCGGCTATTGAAACTGCACGTTTACCTATTGCAATTGCGTCATCGGTAACCACGCCCCTCGCACTTGCGCCAAACGGAAGTATTGCGATCAGCGATGCGACAAGAAAACAATTGGCTGATCTCGCTCAGTCTTTGGAAGGTGGCGCGGCGCCTTTGTCTGTGCAGATTTCACCCCAAATCTTGGATGGTCTTGCGCGCTCAACACAACCTGTCGACATTGATTTATTGGCGCGCTTACAAACTGCATTTGCAAATCACGATTTGTTGCGAGCCTCCTTTGTCCCGTTCAACCCATCAAGCGCACAACGCACTAGCAGAGTCAACGACTTTCAACAACTGAGCAAACTTGGTGATCAAATTCTCGAGCTTCGCAATGGAGAAAAGAACATCTCACCCAATGTGTGGTTTTCGAATGTTCTCATTGACGTAGACGGTGCTGCATTGCTCAACACATCTAACGTGCACACTGTCGTTCTCACACCCGATGCAGCCGAAAAAATTGGCACACTCGACAACTATGCCAAGCCGTATCGCATCTCTAATGATGTTGCATTAAGAACAACGGATCCGGTCTTTGCGAAGACGCTTTCCAACAACCAAATCAACCCTGTAATTACTGCCTGTTCGCTTGCTGCAGAACTTTTGACACAACGACAAGAAGTTGTTGACAGTGGTGGAGTTGTGTCGTCAAACTTTGTAATTCTCACTACTACAAGTGGTGCACCAATTAACACTGCGTTGCTCGCTCCTCTGGCAGTTGCGATTGACCGTGCTCCACAACTCCGACTTCGAGCATTGAGTTCGCTTCCACGCGCCAACAGCGAGGCAACGCTTGTTGATGTGCCTCGTTCAAATGGGGTCGACGTCTCAGTTGCTGGAAAGGCCATTGATTCTCTTGCAGATGAGTTGGCATCAACATCGCTGATGTTGCCACCTGACGCATCGCAACTTGCGACATGGCCGACTTCGCGACTCGCCATGCTTGATGACCGACTGAGCAGCGATGAGTTTGCTTTGTACTTCAAAGGTTTTCGCAATCAACTTCGATTGCTGCGGGCATCGGTGAAGGTTCCAGAGTCGTTGAGTTTTACTCTCGGCGGACGCGAAAGTGATTTGCGCTTGCAACTTCGCAATGACGCGGCAGTCGACCTCACTGTTTCGGTTGAGATCTCAAGTGCCAAGTTGCAGTTTCCAAACGAAGACCGCATCGTGACGGTGCCCGCAAATGGCGCGATCGATTTAGTGATTCCTGTTGTTGCTCGCGCGAGCGGACGATTCCCTATTGAAGTTGTGTTGTACACGCCAGACGGATTAGTGCAGGCCGGTCAACGTGTTCAACTCACTGCAAGAGTCGCTGCCATTGCTGGCCTCGGCCTCGTGGTGAGTGGCGCTGCCGCGCTTGTGTTGATTGCATGGTGGTTAAGTCATTGGCGCGCAAAACGCCGTAAGTCGGCTGCACAAAAACATCCTGCAATAGGCTAAAAAGCCTGCTGTAGGCTAGAAAATTATGACCGTTCGCATCGTTACTGATAGTGCTTCAGATATTCCTCAATCGTTGGCAGACGCCAACAATATTTCCATTGTTCCGTTGTCGTTTCGCTTTGGCGATGAAGAGTTCATCGATCGCCAACAGTTGACTGTCGCGCAATTTTGGGAGCGATGTGGTTCGTCTGCTGTGTTGCCAGAGACCGCAGCACCGTCGCCAGGACAATTCGAAGCCGAATTTCGTCGCCTGTTCGCTGCTGGTGCAACTGGCATCGTCGTCATCTCACTTTCATCTCAACTTTCGGCCACTATGCAAAGCGCCGAGTTGGCTGCTCGTGCAGTTGCCGGTGATATTCCAGTGCGAGTAGTGGACAGCCGTTCGGCTTCGATGGGTCAAGGTATTGCCGCCGTTGCGTGCGCAAAAAAGGCTGCCGGTGGCGCAAGTTTGGAAGAAGTCGCTGCATATGCCAATGACCTTGCCGCCCGAACCCAGGTGTGGGCCGCGCTCGACACACTCGAAAACCTCAAAAAAGGTGGTCGCATCAGTGGCGCCAAAGCATTATTTGCTTCGGCGCTTGCGATTAAACCAATTCTTCAAATCAAAGACGGCTTAATCCAAGAAGGCGGCAAGCAACGCACACGGAGCAAAGCAGTTGCCCTACTTATTGACACGGTTAAGCAGGCTGGCGCCATCGAGAATCTTTCGGTTTTGCAAGCCGAGTGTGATGACGTACAAGAGTTTGTTGCTGCACTGCGCGAGTTTTACTCGGGCGAGATCATGGTCAGTGACATTGGTGCAATCATCGGTTCACACACAGGGCCGCGCGCCATCGGCGTTACGTTTCACACTAAGTAAGTTGCTCGCGCACTAGATATCCACGAGATATCCCCGTCTCATATGGGGTTTGGGAAGTATTGTCGCATCACAGCGATGAGTCAGGACAGCCCACTTTCACGCCTTATTGGCGGCCGATATCAACTCGAGCACCGCATTGCCCGAGGCGGAATGGCCGAAGTGTGGCTTGCAAGCGACACATTTCTTCATCGCCAAGTGGCAGTCAAGTTGCTCAAGCCTCATTTGGCAAACGATGCCAATGTTGCAGAGCGTTTTCGACGCGAAGCAGTCGCTTGTGCTGGCATCACTCACCCAAACATCGTTGCGGTTTATGACTGCATCGAACATGGTGGTCGTCAAGCGGTCATCATGCAATACGTGCAAGGTAAAAGTTTGCGCGATGTGCTCGACAAGCAAAAGAAACTGAATCCGCAACTGACAATTCATATTGGATTATCTGTGGCAGCAGCACTTGAAGAAGCGCATAGACAAAATTTTGTGCATCGTGATGTCAAGCCTGGAAACATTTTGTTGACAAAAGATGCTCGTTGTTTACTCGCAGATTTTGGAATCGCAAAAGCACTGGTTTCAAGTGGTGATGACCTCACCAATGACAACATCATGATGGGTACAGCAAAATACCTTTCACCAGAACAAGTGCGCGGTAAACCACTCGACGGCCGAGCCGATCTCTACGGCCTTGGGCTTGTTTTATATGAGTGCCTTGCCGGTCGTGTGCCGTTTGTGGGTGAAACCGACGCGGACACGGCACTCGCCAGATTGCAACGTGAACCAACCGACCTTGCTCGCTTGCGTCCGTCGCTTTCACCAAACTTGGTCAAGGTCATTCACAAACTTCTCGCCCGCAATCCTGATCACCGATATGCAACTGCTGCTGAAACAATTGTTGCCTTGCGTGCAGCACGTAGCGGTGAACTAGATCGCACCACCGAAATCACACCTCCATCAGGGTTGATGGTGGTGGGTGGAGAAATGCTGGAGAGATCAACTTCGCGATCTGTTGCAACCACTCCGGCAAAACCGCGACCCACGAAACTTGCCATTGTTGGCCAGCCGCTTCTCGACAACACACGCGAAGATACACACGCCGACACGCGTGAAGAAACTGCACGACTAGGCAAAAGAGCAAAAACAGACAAAGCAGCAAAAGTTAGACTGCGCCAAATCATTGCCGGACTACTTGTCGCTGGCCTGCTTGGTGGAGGTGCCTTATGGTTTACCGACAAGTCAACAACACCGCCACTGATTGTCGCCCCGGTTGAGGAATTAGTCGCGCCTGCTGTGATCGAGCCAGCAACAATTGTCTCGATTATGAGTTACGACCCAAGCGGTGACGATGGCGAAGAAAACGAAGGACTCGTACCCTTGCTGCTTGACAGCAACCCGAAGACCAACTGGACAACCACCTGTTATGCAAATCAGTATTTCGGGAGCAAAGAGTTTGTTGGCTTGATCGTTCAGTTTTCTGTGCCCACCACTGGCACTCTCAATGTGTATATGGGTAATGCGCCGTGGAAAATAGATGTATACACAGCGCTTGATTCTGCTCCACCCCAGCTTGCTGGTTGGGGGCCCCGCATCACCACCGGCAATAACACAAAGCGTCGCGGCGCCAACTTCATCATTGCTCAGCCCGCGAAATATGCGTTACTCGCTCTGCGTGAAATTGGAAAAAGTGGAATGTGTAGTGGGTCCAATCCGTATCAAGGGTTGCTCTCGGGAGTCACGTTCCAGGCAAGTTAGCCTTGTCGTATGCCTTCCAATCCGTTTACCGATCCGCAGTGGGCATCTCGCACGGTTGACGCGATTGACCGAATTGTTGCCTTTGTACGCGATCGAACAACGCGCCCCGCAGTAGCGATTGTTCGGGGCCTTATTTTTGGAAGCATGGCAATTGTTGGCGCCATTTTTGTAGTGATCATTCTTGTGATTGGTGGAATTCGTGCTCTACATTCGCTGCTTGACATTTGGTGGTCGCGCGATACCGCAGTGTGGGCTTCTTATTTGATTATTAGTGGCGTATTTTGTGTCATTGGCATGTTGTTGATGCGCCGCCGCCATCCACAAGACTAAATACCGACCAAACAGAAAAGAAACCCCCATGACCACACCATTACATAGCAAAGTATTGATTATTGGATCTGGCCCTGCCGGACTCACTGCCGCCATATATGTCGCTCGTGCCAACCTGCAGCCACTCGTCATTGAGGGAGAGCCTTCTTCTACGTCTGATCAACCGGGTGGCCAATTAATGTTGACGACCGAAGTCGAAAATTTCCCTGGTTTTCCAGAAGGCATCATGGGACCAGAGTTAATGATGCGTTGTCGAGATCAAGCAATTCGATTTGGAACCGAATTTCTTACCGAAAAAGTTACAAAAGTTGATTTTTCATCCAGGCCGTTTCGAGCATGGGTTCGCGACACCGAATACACCGCCGACTCAATCATCGTCAGCACTGGTGCGCAATCGCTGATGCTTGGACTCGAAGAAGAAAAGCGATTGATTGGTCACGGTCTTTCAACTTGTGCGACATGTGATGGGTTTTTCTTTCGTGGTCAAGAAATCGTGGTAGTTGGTGGAGGGGACTCGGCACTTGAAGAAGCGCAGTTCCTCACCAAGTTTGCATCTAAGGTCACCATCGTTCATCGCCGCGATTCTTTGCGTGCTTCAAAAATCATGCAGGATCGTGCCTTTAAAAATGAGAAGATTTCATTTATTTGGAACAAGCAAGTAACTCGCGTTCTCGGTGAAGACAAAGTGAGCGGCATCGAAATGACCGACACCGTCACAGGTGAGCAGTCGTCAATGAATGTCACTGGCATTTTTGTGGCGATTGGTCATCGACCAAACACCGATCTGTTTAAGGGCATTTTGCAGATGGAAGACACTGGATACTTGACTACGAAGTCTGGGTCGACCTACACCAACATTGATGGCGTGTTTGCTTGTGGAGACGTGCAAGACCACACATATCGACAAGCTATTACTGCTGCAGGTTCTGGTTGTATGGCGGCAATTGATTGTGAGCGGTGGCTAGAGGCACAGCACTCATAGTCCAGAGTTGAATGTTGACGTGGGTATTATGTTGCACACGCACTAAACAGACTGGAACAATATGGCAGACGGAATTATCACCCTGACAAGCAACAGCTTTGACGAGACCGTAAAAAGCTCGACCACACCAATACTCGTTGACTTTTGGGCAGAGTGGTGTGGGCCATGCAAAGCAATTGCGCCAGTTCTCAAAGAGCTCTCAACCGAACTTGCCGGAAAAGTGACCATCGCAAAACTTGATGTTGACGCACATGGAGATATTGCGCAGCGTTTCAGTGTGATGAGCATTCCAACATTGTTGATTTTTAATAACGGTGAAGTGCAAAAGCGTTTGGTTGGGGCAAAAGGTAAGGGTCAATTGCTACAGGAGCTTGCAGAATTTCTCCCAACTTCCCATTAACAATTAAGCAGCGCAATAACGCAGTAGCTGCGATGCAGCAGCGCCTCACGGCGCTTGGAATGCTTGATGATTCGCTTGTGGAGCGCGGCTATTTCTGCGAATTCACCCATACGGCGCTGCGTGAATTTCAGACCAATCGCGGTCTACCCCAAGATGGTGTTTGTGATCGCAATGCATGGGATGCACTGATTGAGGCTTCTTGGC
>WLKU01000053.1 GCA_009701105.1 Actinomycetota bacterium
AAGTGCAAGAGCCACGGTTGCTCGGCGAACACGATCATTTTCGCTCACCACGTGCAGTGCGCGTCGTCGCAAGATGTCATTATCGATGTTGTGCACGCTGCCTACTTCGGCCAAGCGCAACGGGCCAATGTGTTGCTCTGCCTTTTCACATTGTGCAACGCGATCAGAATATGCACTCGATGCAAGTTGTCGATGTGCAACAAATTGCACATAGATGTTTACATCGTGCGGAATTTCAATTGGGCTGACTAGCAACGAGTGACAATCAATTAGAAGAGCGCTTCCGGCTACTCCGGAGGCACAAGCAAGTTGATCCATGATTCCGCAGGGAACACCAGTTGCGGTGTGCTCTGCGCGGCGACAGAGTTGTGCCAGTTCGAGCGGTGTGAGAGCGGGAAGTTCGTTGACTTGGCGCAGCATGAGTGCAGTGCCGAGTTCGAGCGCCGCACTTGAAGAAAGGCCGCCACCAAGCGGAAGCGTTGTCGACACCGACCCAGAAAAACCGCGCTTTACATTCATCTGAGCAGCAACTCCTGTGACGTATCGACCCCATGCGGGCACGGTCGATGCTGGATCAACTATGGGAAGTTTGCAGTTGAGTTTGTCGGGCTGATCCGCGCTATTGAGATGTATCGCTGCTGCAATTGGCTTTGCAGTGATGGTGGTGTATCTGTCGATTGCCATCGGCAAGACCATTCCACCGGTGTAGTCGGTGTGGTCTCCAATCAAATTGACACGACCTGGCGACCGCACACTCGTAGTTTTGCCTGCCCCAACCCCCATAAAAGTAAATATACATAGAGTTATCTCGTTATTCCGTGAGTTAAATAATTCTTCAACGAAACTCAAGTTGTGCCAACAGGGTGTGAGCGGTGAGAATGGTGCAATGTCAAAAGCCTCGTTCACATCTACCGACAATCGCCAGATCGAATTGGAGTACGACCACTTCGGTGACCCATCTCATCCAGCCTTGCTCCTCATCATGGGTTTCACTGCTCAGATGGTTGCGTGGGAAGAAGAGTTTTGCCTCTTACTTGCAAGCCGTGGTCACTTCGTTATTCGCTTCGACAATCGCGATTGCGGCTTGAGCACCAAGTTGCAGGGCGTGCCGAGTAATTCTGATGCTGTCATCATGGCTGCCATGATGGAAACTGAAATGCCACAAGTTGCGTACACACTTGTTGACATGGCGGGTGATGCGGCCAAACTTCTTGATCACCTCAACATTGAACGTGCCCACATCATGGGTGCATCGATGGGTGGCATGATCGCCCAAACATTTGCCATCAACTATCCGCATCGCACCAAGACACTGATCTCTATCATGAGCCAGCCGGGTGAAACGACAGTTGGTCAAGCAACTCCTGAAGCCATGGCACTGATCGTTACGCCTGCGCCAAGCACACGCGATGAATATATTGCGTTTGCTCCCAACTGGCAGTTGTGGCAAAGCAAGAAGTATCGCAGTGACGAAATTTCGCGCCGTAACGCAATTCGTGACTTTGATCGCAGCAATTATCCGGAAGGTGGTCCGCGTCAAATGGCGGCCATCTATGCAAGCGGTAGCAGGGCAGAGGGTTTGCAACAACTGAGCATGCCCGCGCTCGTCATCCACGGTACCGACGACCAACTGATTACGCCAAGCGGTGGCGAGCGCACTGCCGAACTTATTCCCAATTCCACCTTGCTGATGGTTGACGACATGGGCCACGACATGCCCAAGCCACTATGGCCAATGTATGTTGACGCCATCACCAAACACACATCACTCGTCACCGCATAAGTTTTCTGATGACTAAAGGACCACTCAGCGGTTACCGGATTATCGAGATTGCAGGGATTGGGCCTGGGCCTTTTGCAGCAATGATGCTGGCCGACATGGGCGCTGAAGTAATTCGTGTTGAGCGCGCACAATCGGTGCGCGGTCAGGCGCCAGAGAGTGCGCACTGGGACGTGTTGTTGCGTGGTCGACGCAATGTTGCCATTGATCTCAAGAATCCAGATGGTGTTGAGGCGTTGTTGTCATTGGTGGAGCATGCCGATGCGTTGATCGAAGGATTTCGCCCGGGAGTAATGGAGCGACTCGGAATTGGGCCAGATGTTTGTGTTGCGCGCAATCCAAAGCTTGTGTTTGGGCGCATGACCGGTTGGGGCCAAGAGGGACCATACGCATCATCTGCCGGTCACGACATCAACTACATCTCGCTTGCGGGCGCTCTCGCACATTTTTCTCGTGCGGGTGAAGCACCAGTACCACCATTAAATATGGTTGGCGACTTTGGTGGCGGCGGAATGTTTTTGGCCTACGGAGTCGTCTGCGCGTTACTCGAAGCTCAAAAGAGTGGCAAGGGTCAAGTGGTTGACACCGCAATGGTTGATGGGTCTGCGGTATTGATGAGCATGTTCTGGGCGATGAAGAACATCGGAATTTTTGATGAAAACAAGCCAGGCACAAACCTGCTTGACACTGGAGCGCATTTTTATGATGTGTTCGAATGCAGCGACGGCAAGTATGTTTCGATTGGCAGCATCGAGCCACAGTTTTATGCACTGCTGCTTGAAAAGACCGGACTCGCCGACGACCCTGCATTTGCAAAACAGATGGATGCATCACAGTGGCCAGTGCTCAAAATAAAACTTGCTGATGTGATGCGCACAAAGACTTCAGCACAGTGGTGCAAGATCATGGAAGGCACCGATGTGTGCTTTGCACCCGTGCTCACGATGAGTGAAGCAGCCAAGCATCCGCACAACGTTGCTCGCCAAACATTTATTGAAGTTGATGGGGTTACACAGCCAGCACCGGCACCTCGTTTTTCGCGCACTGCAACTGCGTTGCCGACTGCACCAGCACATGCCGGCCAGCATTCACGTGCAGTGTTGGCCGACTGGGGTTTTGATGCAGACCGCATTTCTGCATTGATTGCAAGTGGCGCTGTAGCGGACGGATCGTCAAAGGACGCAAAAAAATAATGAGCACAGTCGTCGCTTTTCACGCCCATCCAGATGACGAGAGTTTGATCATGGGCGGCTCGCTCGCTCGCGCATCTGCAGAGGGACACCGGGTCGTGCTCGTTGTTGCCACTAATGGCGATCACGGGCAAATTCCGGATGACCTTGCGCCAGGAGAGACGTTGATGGATCGCCGCAAGCGTGAAACGCAGGCATCGTGCGATGTGCTTGGCATTCATCGACTCGTGTGGCTTGGATATTGCGACTCGGGCATGACTGGGTGGGAGCAAAATAGTTTGCCAGGAGCATTTGTTGCAGCGGATGTAGAAGAGGCAGCACAGCGACTTGCCGACGTGTTGATCGAAGAACGCGCCGATGTTGTAACCGTGTATGACTGGCACGGCAATTACGGACACCCCGATCACATTCAGGTGCACAAAGTGGGGCATCGCGCTGCAGCGATTGCTGGCACCAAAAATGTTTTTGAAACGACAATGAATCGAGATCATTTTCGAATGGTCTACGAAATGGCAAAGGAGCATGCTGCACAATTGCCTGACGGTGTTGCACCAGACGACTTCAATCCGGATGGGCCAGCCGACGACGGCAACCCGATGGGTGAGCCAGCAAACGTGATTTCGCACCGCGTTGATGTGAGAGAGTATTCAGACCTCAAGCGCCAGGCAATTGCCTGTCATGTAAGCCAAGTGACTGACGCAAGTTTTCTTGGCAACATGAGTCCAGAAGTATTCCAGATGACGTTTGGTCACGAGTGGTTCATCAAAGTCGGCGAGAGCGGTCCTCCGCGAGACGCCTGGCTCTTCGACTAGCGAATAGAAAACGAACAGCGATGACACGTATATATATGGTTCGACATGGTCGAGCGTCGGCGGGTTGGGACACAGCACTCGATCCAGGTTTGGATGAACTTGGGCAAGCACAGGCCCAGGAAGCAGCAGTTGAGATGCAGTCGCTGCAACTCGGCAACATAATCACGAGCCCGTTATTGCGTTGTCAACAAACTGCAGCGCCATTGGCGCAAATGTGGAATGTGGTGCCGCAGGTGTGTGCCGAGGTTTCTGAAATACCTTCGCCCAAGGGTGTTGCAATGAGTGACCGCATTGTTTGGTTGCGCCAAGCAATGCAAGGCACGTGGAGCGAACTTGGTTCTGACTACGTTGCATATCGTGATTGCATCACGGATTTTGTTCGTGGCATGCAAACCGACACGGTTATTTTTAGTCACTTCATTGCGATCAACGCGGTGATCGGTGGCGTTCTTGGTGATGATCGGCTCGTGATTCGCAGTCTCGACAATTGTTCGATCACGGTTTTTGAACGCGATGCAACCGGAAATCTTTCACTCGTGCAAGGCGGCCACGAGGCTGACACGTTGATCCGCTAGATTTAAAGAGTCATGGACGCAACGACGCTTACCAATCTGCATACAAGTTGGGCTTGGGTTGTGATTATTGGAAATGCACTTGCCGGCATTTGGGCATTGAGCGCACACAAAGTTGTTGCCCTGCGAAGTCGTGCCCTGTGGTGGTTTACGGTATGCACGCAACTCAGTGTGTTTATTCAAGTGATTCTTGGTGTGATCATGGTCAACCGAGACAAGCTTGAGTTTCCGCAGTTTCATGCGTTCTACGGTTTTGTTGCAATCATCGCGATTGCAATCATCTACTCATACCGCGCACAACTGAAGAGCCGTGTGTATTTGTTGTACGGATTCGGCGGCCTGTTTCTGATGGGCCTGTCAATTCGCGCGATGCTCGTTGGCCAAGCCGCCTAACTTTTTCTGCCGCAGTCCGCCTAATCGCCTAATTGGCGTACACATTGAATTAATCGCAGACTGATCGCTGCCTCTATTGCGTGTCTTTCTACGCCAATGCGTTGAATAGATTATAAGTGAGGCTAATATAACTATGTGGAGAATTCTGTACATGCCCGAGTTCGAAGAGTGGCACACTTCGCTCACAAACGACGAACAGGATGCGCTCGATGTGCGATTGGAATTGGTGTCGCAACGGGGCCCAGTACTTGGTCGGCCTTATGTCGATCGAGTGCATCGATCGCGTCATCACAACATGAAGGAAATTCGTTTACCGAATGGCATCAGAGTGTTATTTGCTTTTGATATTCATCGCTCTGCAGTGTTGCTTATTGGTGGCAACAAAAGCGAACGCGATGGCAACAGCCCGACGTGGAATAGGTGGTACGAACGGATGATTCCAATTGCAGACCTAATTCTTGATCGCCACATTATGCAATTACGAAAAGAGGAGAGAAATGACTGAAGCCCGTGAATATTCAAAAATTAGAAAGACATTGCGTAGCGATCCTGCCCGATCTCGTCGACTTGATGCTGGATACAAGAAACTTCTCAAAGAGTTTAGGCAACACAAATTGTGTGACTTGCGTAAGAGCCTCGAGATTACTCAGTGCGAACTTGCCAAGAATATGAACGTAACTCAGTCGACAATTTCACAGTTGGAGAATGGTGTCATTGAAATTTCATTAACGATGTTGCATTCATTGATCGACCACATGGGCGGAGAACTCAAACTGTTGGCAGTTTTTGATGATCGAACGGTGCAGCTCGAAGTTTAAGCGAGGGCGGCTTCGAGCGAGTCAAGTGACGCGCCGAGTTGCTGTGGCAAACGATCGCCAAACGCTGCATAGTGCTCGCGAATCTGAGGCACCGCTTCACGCCATCCGTCATTGTCAACACTGAGCAACACCTGCATGTCGGCTTCACTCACATTGAGACCGTCGATGTCGAGTGTGCCAGGTGCTGGCAAGAAACCAATTGCGGTTTTGTCTGCTCCAACCTGACCGTCTGTGCGCTCGAATACCCATTTGAGCACACGACTGTTTTCGCCATAGCCCGGCCACATGAAGCGACCTTCTTCATCGCGACGGAACCAGTTGACAAAAAAGATTTGCGGCAATTTGCTTGCCTCTGTCTTTGTGCCAATTGAAAGCCAATGCTTGAAATAGTCGGCCATGTTGTAACCACAGAATGGAAGCATCGCCATTGGGTCAAAGCGCAATTTTCCAACTGTGCCACCGGCTGCTGCTGTTGTTTCAGAAGCCATGATTGAGCCTAAGAACACACCGTGGTTCCAGTCGAATGCCTGAGTGACAAGTGGAACCGTTGTGCGACGACGACCACCGAACAGAATTGCCGAAATTGGAACACCAGCAGGGTCTTGCCACTCTGGTGCAATGGACGGACATTGCGAAGCAGGTGCAGTAAATCGTGCGTTCGGATGAGCAGCAGGTGTCTCGGACTCTGGTGTCCATGGTTGGTTGCGCCAGTCTGTTGCTCGTGCAGGCTTTTGCTCTGTCATACCTTCCCACCACACGTCGCCGTCAGGCGTAAGCGCAGTGTTCGTATAAATACTGTTGCCCCACAGCGTGTGCATTGCGTTGGCATTGGTGTCGTAGCCAGTGCCTGGCGCAACGCCAAAGAATCCGGCTTCTGGATTGATTGCATACAACTGGCCATCGGGACCAAACTTCATCCAGCAAATATCGTCACCAATGGTCTCGGCTTTCCAACCCGGAATGGTTGGAACGAGCATTGCAAGATTGGTTTTGCCGCATGCCGAAGGAAACGCTGCAGCGATGTATTTGTGCGCGCCCTCTGGATTGGTGAGTTTGAGAATGAGCATGTGCTCAGCCAACCAACCGTCATCGCGTGCCATCACGCTTGCAATACGCAGTGCGAAGCATTTTTTTCCTAGCAATGCGTTGCCGCCGTAACCAGAGCCATAGCTCCAGATCTCGCGAGTATCGGGGAAGTGGGCGATGTATTTGTTGTCTGGGTTGCATGGCCACGCAGAATCTTTTTGTCCTGCCTCGAGAGGAGCGCCAACAGAATGCAGACAAGGAACCCATTGGTTGTTGCCGAGCGCATCAAGTGCACCTTGGCCCATGCGCGTCATGATGCGCATGCTCACTGCAACGTATGCACTGTCGGTGAGTTGTACGCCGATGTGCGCAATGGGTGAACCGAGTGGACCCATCGAGAATGGAACGACATACATCATGCGTCCGCGCATTGCGCCGGCGTATAACGCTTTCAACTCTGCGCGCATCTCTGATGGATCGCGCCAGTTGTTGTTTGGTCCTGCATCAACTTTGTTTGTTGAACAAATAAATGTGCGGTCTTCTACGCGCGCAACGTCGGCAGGGTCTGAGTGTGCCCAATACGAATTGGGTCGCTTGTTTTCGTCGAGTTTGGTAAATGTGCCAGCGAGAACAAGATCTTCGCAGAGGTCGTCGTATTCTTTTTGGCTACCGTCGCACCAATAGACGTCGTCGGGTTGCAAGATCTCGGCCCACTCGGCAACCCATTTTTTGAGTGCAACGTTGTTTGATTTGCCGCTCAATGTGCTGGCGTCTCCATGTCGCGCTCTGATCCAAGGCGCAACTTCGTAGCACGACCGCCACCATCAACTTCAAATAACACGCGCTGACCTTGGCGAAGCATTCGGAAAATTGAACCATCAAGTGCACCGGGAGCAAGTTCGTAATCGGCCAAGTCGCTGTCGCACATAATGACGCCATCGCCACTTGCAGGGTCGTATGCCTTGATCACACCTTGCATCTTGAGCCTCCAGGGTTTGCCGCACGAACTGCCTAAATTTACCAGCCGTTTACCCAGAGATTAAATCCGGAGGGCGAGTATTGCTCGATGTGATGGAGGTCATCAGGGGGCGAGATTGCACTGTGTCTGTAGGCATAAATGGCGCTGTCTCGGTCTTTTCTGGTGCAAATCAGTACGATTTGTCAATGCCTGTTTTGGAGGTCTTTGGGGCCGAGGCCCTACGCGACACAGTGATCACCTTCCGTGACACCATGAAGCGTCACGCCGCAGGCATCAACTTGCTCAATGTGTATCCAGTGCCCGATGGCGACACGGGAACCAATATGTCGCGCACGCTCGATGCCGTGGTGACCGAACTTGAGGGTGCTGACCACGCACTCGAACCAACATGCGAGGCCATTAGCCACGGATCGCTCATGGGTGCTCGAGGTAATAGCGGTGTGATCTTGAGCCAAATTTTGCGCGGGCTAGTTACTACGTTGCGCACTACAACTCCTGGCAGCGCTACAAAGGTTGCTGCAGCACTCAAAGCCGCAAGCGTTGCATCGTACGAAGCAGTGCTCAAGCCAATTGAAGGAACAATTCTTACTGTTGTCCGCGAAACCGCAGACGCTGCTCAACGTGCTGCTTCTGATGGTGCAACGCTTGCAGCGATGTTGCATGTCGCTCGCGCAGCAGGACGCAAAGCACTTGCAAATACCCCTGAGCAACTTCCGGTCCTAAAAGACGCCGGTGTGGTTGACGCGGGTGGTGCCGGTTTTATGTTGTTGATGGATGCAGCACTGCATGTTGTTGACGGCGAACCATTGCCAGAACCAAGTGAAGCAACTGGTCCGAGTCAAGAGCAACTTGAAGCTGTGTCGCATCGAGCGTCCCTAAGTGGCGAAGTGGATGTGAGTGAGTTGCGTTATGAAGTGATGTTCTTGCTCAACATCGAAGACGCGAAATCAAAAGAATTTATGCAAGCGTGGGGAAAGATTGGTGACTCGATCGTTGTTGTCGGTGGCGACGGGCTCTACAACTGCCACGTGCACACCAACGACATCGGTGCAGCAATCGAAGC
>WLKU01000054.1 GCA_009701105.1 Actinomycetota bacterium
ATTTGGGTTTTTGGGTGTGACCTGTTTGGCATTGAGATTCTGTAACAATGTCGTAATATCGGGATATGGCAAATCCCCTGTTAAACGAAAAAGCATTTACCAAAGCCGTTGAGCGCACCCCAGACCAAGCCGGTTGGGGTTCAGCCGAGGGCAAATCGACCTGGAATCCGCCAATTTCGGACGGACCAGTTTCTCCATATATTCAGGCCAAGGCGCCTGGCCAAACCATGACGGCAAACGGCGCAATGTCGGCGACCATGTTTTTGATGGTCTTGCTGATCGCGGCAGCCACATTTGGTTGGTCGCAAGTGACGTCGTTGCAAGACGGAACAATCGCGATTCCAAGCTGGGTCATGGGCGGCCTCATCGTCGGTCTGATCTGCGCATTTGGCGTGATGTTTAAGCCAACCGCAGCGCGCATCCTCGCACCTGTCTACGCAATTGCACAGGGTTCAGTGGTCGGCGCAATTTCGAAAATGTTCAACGTGCAATACCCAGGCATCGTTGTGCAGGCTGTTGGCGCAACCATCGGTGTGTTCGTAATGATGCTCGTGCTTTATCGCACTGGCATCTTGCGCGTGACTGACAAGTTCCGTCGCATTGTCATTGGCGCAACCATGGGCTTGATGGCGTTTTATCTCGTGTCGTTCATTGTTGGTTTGTTTGGAGCAAACATGTTTCCAACTGGATCGAGCACGATGAGCATTGGTTTCAGCGTGTTGGTTGCCGGCCTTGCTGCAATGAACTTGGCGCTCGACTTTGACTTCATTGATAAAGCAGAAGCAGCAGGCGCACCAAAACACATGGAGTGGTTTGCCGCATTCGGCATCATGGTCACACTTGTGTGGCTGTATATGGAAATTTTGCGCTTGCTCGCAAAAATGCGCGACCGCTAAGCGCGGCGTGCAGTTGGGTTGGCGTTGAGCAAGTCTTGGCTCAATGGCGCACCCGTAATTTCATCTACAAAATACGTACCTGCGTCCAAGCGCTGCAGCGCTGTCTCAACATCGGTGAGGTCTTGATCGATCGAGTCGAGATCGAGGGGTGACGAGGCTGGTGAGTTATTGCTCATGGTCAAGAGCATATGCGATTGCGCGTTTATCGGGCTAGGGTTTTGCGCCATGGCACCAAAACAAAAGCAATTTTCACAAGCCCCAGCAATGAGCATTGACCCAGCAAAGCGCTACACCGCAACGATGGAAACCACGCTCGGCACGATCGTGATCGCACTCGACCCAATCGCTGCACCAAAGACGGTCAACAACTTTGTGTTTCTCTCCGAACAGGGTTACTACGACGACGTTATTTTCCATCGCATCATCAACGGCTTCATGTGCCAAGGTGGTGATCCAGAGGGCAGCGGCCGCGGTGGCCCTGGCTACAAGTTTGCTGACGAGTTGCCAAAGCCAGGCAAGTACCAAATCGGTTCGCTTGCAATGGCCAACGCTGGTCCAAACACCAACGGTTCACAATTCTTTATCGTGAGCGGTCCAAGCGGTTGCAGTCTTCCACCTGCATATTCGTTGTTTGGCCAAGTTGTGAAAGGTCTCGAAGTTGTCGAAGCAATGCAAAATGTTGCAACAGGCTCAGGCGACCGACCAAAGACCGACGTGGTCATCAAGTCAGTCGCAATTACTGTCGCCGACTAATTAGTTATGGCTAAGCGGCTCGACACACTGTCGATCGCAGACGCCAGAGCACTCGCACTTGCAGCACAGGGTTTCGATACGCCCCGACCTGCCAACAAGGCAACACAACGTCACGTCAATTCACTGATTGGTCGACTCGGCGTAATCCAAATCGATTCGGTCAATGTGTTGGTGCGCAGTCAAGAGCTGCCATTGTTTTCGCGCCTCGGTAATCACGATCGCAATGCAATACCCAAAGCAACAGAGTCGCAAAAGATTTTTGAATACTGGGGACACGAAGCAGCACATCTGCCGGTCGAGATACACCCACTGTTCCGTTGGAAGATGGAAGCAGCACGCTTGGGCAAAGCACGCCACTGGGGGCTCACCAGTTTTTATGACGACAACAAGGCGTTTGTGACGCGCATGTTGAAGCATGTCGAAACAAACGGTGCAACAACTGCACGCGAACTTTCAACTCGCACTGAAAAGCGTGGCGCAGACAAAAAGACATGGTGGGATTGGGACGAGTCAAAGACTGCGCTCGAATATCTATTTCTGACGGGGCAACTGATGTCGCGAGGACGGGGCACAGACTTCGCTCGCATCTATGACACGCCCGAGCGTGTGTTGCCGAAGAAAGTGTTAGATGCACCGACACCGACCGAGCATGACGCTCGCAAACAATTACTTGTGCGTTCGGCGATCGCACAAGTAATTGCAACTGCTACCGACTTGGCCGACTATTACCGACAAAAACCAGCAGCAGTCAAGCCCCTGATTGCCGAGTTGTTGGAAGAAGGCGAGTTGCGCACAGTTGCTGTTGATGGTTGGACCGAAAAGGCATTTGTGCATCGCAGCGCCAAACTTCCGAAGCAACTTCATGCCACTGCGCTACTTTCGCCATTTGATTCACTCGTGTGGTGTCGACCACGCAACGAGCGGTTGTTCAATTTTCACTACCGCATCGAGATCTATACGCCAAAAGAAAAACGCAAGTTTGGCTATTACGTATTGCCGTTCATGATGAATGGCCAAATGGTTGGCAGGGTTGACTTAAAAGCCGACCGCGCCAACTCGAAATTGTTGGTGCACAGCGTGCATATCGAAAAGGGAGTCAAGCGCTCAAACATCAGCGATGCATTGGATAACGAACTACGCGTAATGGCGAGTTGGCTACAACTCAACTAGCAATAGGGTTTCGTTGGGGGGGGGGTCGTAGATATCTAGTTCCGTTTCATATACCGTGAGGGGTACCTCACACACGTTCGTGTCCGGCTAAAGGCGACAGGAGTGGTGATGAAAAATATTGCAAAATTCGGTATTAGTGCATTAATGGTGTTTGGTGTGCTGACTGTAGAGAGTTCGACAAGTTCGTCGCTCACTGCTTTGAACACCGTGTGTGTGAATAAACAAACCGGATCAATGCGGTATTTGCTGAAGAACAGCAAGCAAGTGTGTGGAAAGAATGAAGTAAAACTGATCTGGAACCAGGCTGGTGTTGCTGGTGTTGCTGGTGTTGCTGGTGTTGCTGGTGTTGCTGGTGTTGCTGGTGTTGCTGGTGTTGCTGGTGTTGCTGGTGTTGCTGGCGCAACTGGCGCAACCGGAGCAAAGGGTGCGACTGGCGCTACGGGTGCTGGTGGCAGTGACGGTGCGGATGGCAGTGACGGTGCGGATGGCAGTGACGGTGCGGATGGCACGAATGGCGCTTCTACGAATTCGCAAATCAAGAATATTTGTGGTGTAAACGGAACGACTGCATGCGCAGTTGGGCTACAGGGTCCTGGTGGTGGAATTGTTTTTATGACCCCGTCCACACTGGGCAATACATCGGGGTTATTTTATGAAGCTGCACCGTCAACGTGGAATTCATCGTCGGGTGACCCAACGTCTGCGTGGTGTAACAACACATTCAGTTTGCTGGGGGTTGGTTCAACAGTAACGGGGACTGGCGCGATGGATGGTGCTGCTAAATCGACTGTGATGTTGGGTGTGTGTACGAGTGGAGCTGCAAATCTTGCTGATGCGTATACAAGGACTGTGAGTGGTGTTGTGTACGGGGATTGGTTTTTGCCATCAAAGGGCGAACTGAACCAGATGTATGGCAACAGAGTCGCAATTGGTGGTTTTTCGTCTGACACCTATTGGAGTTCTTCTGAGTACGACGGCAACTTCGCGTGGAGCCAGTGTTTCAACGACGGCTTTCAGTGCCGCAACTACAAGAGCGCCACGCTCTACGTGCGTCCAGTGCGGGCCTTGTAACTCTCTAGTTTTTGTTGATGCGCTGGCTGCGGATTCGGTGCCGCCAACACATTGGTAACTGAGCAAAGTCGCTCGGTAGCCTGTAGCGCGTGAAACCAATCATCGCCATTGCCGGACGGGTGGGCCCTGCCAGCCGCGTTTCGCGCAGCGCTGTGCACTTTGCGGGCGATGTATATACGAATGCAGTGTTGCGTGCAGGTGGTGAGCCGGCAATTGTGGTGCCACAACAATTGACCGACGAAGATGCCGACGAACTGATGGCGCGTTTTGATGGTTTGGTGTTGATGGGTGGCGGTGACGTTGACCCAACGTTGTATGGGCAAGAACCAAGTGTTTATGTCTATGGCATCTTGACCGAGCAAGACGTTTTTGAATCGACGATGGTCAAGGCGGCAATACGAATGGGCAAGCCAGTGTTGGCGATCTGTCGCGGATTACAAATCACCAACGTTGCGCTAGGTGGAACTTTGGTACAAGAAATTGCAACGCTGCCAAATGCCGATACTCAAGTGCTGCACAAGCCAGACAACTTTCCTGAAGGTGCGCCATTTGCCGTGCACGAAGTACGAATTGCAGAAGGAAGCAGATTGGCTAACGCATTAGGCGCAACGTCGTTGCGTGGCGCTTCATTTCATCACCAAATTGTTGACAAGGTGGCACCTGGTTGTGTTGCCGTTGCGTGGGCAGAAGATGGACTACTCGAGGGAATTGAACACATTGATCACTGGTTGGTCGGTGTGCAATGGCATCCAGAAGACACCGCTCACGAAGATGCTATTCAGCAGAATTTGTATGACGCGCTGATTGCTCAGGCCATCGTGTCTTCGTCAACCGCTTTGCGATAGGGCGATGTTGGTTCAGTAATCCACCGGAATGCCTTGGTGATTCCTGATCCGAGAGGTCGCAATGCAAAGCGCTCGGTGAGTGGAAGATAGGGAATGCGCAACATTGGGCGCGACCATGCTGGAAGTGTGGCTGCCGTTGCAGCAACAAGTGCGTAATACGCTGCTCGCGCTGGAATAGGAAGTGGTGGTTGGAACATCAAGTATTTGAGTGCATCACGAGACTCTGCCGTGCTCTTGAGTTCATCTTGGAATGAAAGCAATTGCTCGCTGAGTTCTTTTTCGGTTGTGGGAGGGTTCGGTACGTCGAGCTTTGCAGCGATAAGCGCCATGTCGGCAACATAACCATCACGGCCAGCTTGGTCTAGTGGTTCCTTGCCGTAGCGCTGATGTGAAGTGAGGAAGCTGTCAACTTCGACAACATGCACCCAACGCAATAGGTGTGGGTCGTTTGCCGAATACGGTCTGCCATCACTCGCAGTGCCGTTAACAAAACCATGAACGTGTTTGATGCGATCAATGATTTTCTGAGCTTCATCGGCAGGACCAAATGTTGTTGCGGCCAAGAAATCTGCAGTGCGTTGCAAACGACCCCAAGGATCGGTTTTGTAATTTGAATGATTAGCAACGCCAGCCATCGCGAGCGGGTGCAAAGTTTGGATCATGAGTGAGCGAAGACCACCAATAAACATTGAGGCATCAGAATGCATGCGTCGCACAGGACGATCTTCGTCGAACCAACGTGGACCGGGTGTATCCATCAGATCTTGAGCGCGAGCATCACCGTTTGGACCAATGACACGTGCACGCAACGCGTCACCAAGTGAGTCGCGCACAGTAGTGATCAGTTCGGCGACTGCAGGGATTTTGGTGATTCGATTATCGGTCGTTGCCACATATCTATCGTGCCATCAAACAGATCAAACCACACGAATTGGATGCCGAGTAATGTGGGTTCGTGACGACAAACACTGGATCTGCCATGCCGAAATGGGTGCCTCGTACAATTGTGGTTTTTTGGCTTGGCTTTTTGGGCGCATTAGTTGCGCGTGAATTATTCCACCAGTTGTCAAGCTTTGTATTGCTGTTATTGGTCTCCATGTTTCTGGCTCTCGCGATTGAGCCTGGTGTCAATCGGTTGGCACGACGCGGATGGCGTAGGGGGAGCGGAACAGCTCTGATTTTGTTTGGTGTGCTTGCATTTAGCGTTTTATTTATTGGAGCAATCGGCACGCTGGTGGGTAGTCAGGTTGCCGATGTGCTCACCAACAGCAAAACGTATGTCAATGACACGGTCGACTTTGTCAACAGCACGTTCAACACCCATATTGACCCAGCAGAAGTGAACGCTTCGATCGCAAAGCCAGATGGCCCAGTGCAGACCTTTATTAATAATCAGCGTGGCAGAGCCATCAGTTTGTCGACAAGTGCGCTTGGTGTTTTGTTTCAACTGTTGTCGGTGTCGTTGTTTACTTTTTATCTCGTTGCAGATGGACCAAAGATGCGCCGCGCAATTTGCAGCAGGTTGCCAGAAGCAAAACAACGCACCGTACTAAAGACATGGGACTTAGCAATTGAAAAAACAGGTGGGTACCTGTATTCACGTGCATTACTTGCATTGATCTCGGCGTTCTTCCACTGGATCGCATTTCAGGCAATTGGCACACCTGCTCCAGTGGCGATGGCGTTGTGGGTTGGCATCGTTTCGCAATTCTTGCCAGTTGTCGGTACGTACTTGGCTGGTGTATTGCCGCTATTGCTGACATTCCTTGACTCACCACTGAAAGCATTGTTTGTGGTTGGTTTCATCTTGGTGTATCAACAACTCGAAAACTATTTGTTTGCACCGCGTATTACTGCGCGCACACTAAAAGTGCACGCGGCAATTGCTTTTGGTGCAGCAATGTTGGGTGGAGCAGTGCTTGGTCCACTTGGCGCAGTGATAGCACTGCCAGCTTCAGCAATGATTCAGGCACTCGCAAGCAGCTGGGGTACACGCCATGATGTCATTGATGATGAACTAGTGCGCGTTGTTGAAAAACCTGTTCGCCAAAAGCGAGCACGTAAAAGGAGCTAGGACGTTTTAGGCGTTGGCGGCGAGTACTTCGCCGTCATGCCAAGATTCGCCACTAGCAACTGCATTCGCTGCACGCTGCAAACGAAGTGCATCCAGTGGCTTGATGATCCAACCATTTGCGCCACTGCGTCGAGCCAAATGAACATCTGCTTTTCGATCGAGAAGCATCAACACCGGAACATGCGGAATGCGATGGTCGCTGTGGTCGAGTCGAAGATTCATTGTGACCGCCATTGCCCCCATTGATCCGATTTGCAAGTCGAGAACTGCCAGATCGGGTGTGCGAGTTGCAATGGCCTCTGGCACATCACGACCATTGCGGCAAACGGTAAATGACGTGTCGGGCGAGCCAAGTGCTGCAAGAACTTCGTCAAGAACCCATTGAGCGTCTGTAGCCAGCAAGATATGCACGTCAGGAATCTTAGCGTTTGATGCAGATACCGTAAGTTGTTCGGAAGTACTTGTTGTGTAATAAATGATAAAAATAACCCCCGGAGGATCAGTTGCTGAAGTTTTCGAAAACGGTGCGTGTTGGCGCAGTTGCACTGATCATTGGGGCAGCAGGGTTGTCCATGAACGCGGGCGCATCTGCGGAGTCGACGCCGACTGCCGAGCAACTAGCACCAGTTGACATTGTGGCCGTCAGTGGTCTGCTTGACGATGTAGTTGTTGCAGAGATTGAAACCGCAATTGATAGATCGACAACCAATGGGGCACAAGCGATTGTGTTGCAAGTGAATTCACGTGGCGCAGTGGTATCTCGTGAGCGCATGGCAAAGGTTCTAGAAAAGATTTCGTCTGCAGCAATTCCTGTTGCAGTGTGGGTTGGCCCCACTGGTGCACGTGCATATGGACTGTCGGCGCAAATGCTTACGGTTGCCGACGTGACAGCGATGGCGCCTGGCGCACGAATTGGTTTTAGTGGAGATTTGTTGAGTGTTAGTGGAACGCCAGTGAGTTTTGGATCTGCTGACGCTCAGTTGAAAAACTCGAGCGTCGGTTTTAGCGATGCACGCAAACTTGGTGTGCTCAAAAATGTTGGTACCGACGAAGGCGTGCCCGTTGTGCGCAACATGTTGTATGCGCTAGATGGTTTAACAATTGATGGCCAAACACTTGACACAGTTGTTGAGTCGCTTGACTCAACTGGTCTTGTGGTTCGCGACGCTACAACTGCTCGATTTTTTAAACTAGGTGTGGTTGGGCAGCTGATGCACACGGTTGCAAGCCCTCCTGTTGCGTACTTGTTGTTTGCCATTGGTTTGTCACTTTTGATTTTTGAGTTTTTTACAGCAGGTATTGGCATTGCGGGGTTTGTAGGCGCAGTGTGTTTGGTGCTCGGCGTGTACGGACTGGCTGCGTTGCCAGTGCACTTGTGGGCTGTTGCACTGATCGTGCTTTCGGTGTTTGCCTTCGCAGTTGATGTGCAAGTTGGTGTGCCTCGGTTGTGGACAGGCATTGGTCTCGGATTATTTACGATTGCCTCATTAACGCTGTATCAACCAATTGATGGAAGCTCGATGCGCATGTCGTGGCTCACACTTGTATGCGGTATTGCAATGATGGCGCTCGCCTTTATTGTGGGCATGCCGTCGATGGTGCGCACTCGTTTTGCAACACCGACAATTGGTCGCGAATGGATGATTGGCATGGAAGGTATTGCACAATCTGATATCTCGCCTGAAGGAATCGTGATTGTGCAGAGTGCGCAATGGCACGCTCGCACTAATCGTTC
>WLKU01000055.1 GCA_009701105.1 Actinomycetota bacterium
CCAGTCAGCGACAACGCTGTCTCGGTGAGCTTCGAAGAACAATTCGACAGCGAATTCAACGGCTAATTACTAGAAATTGAGTTCATGCCGTTTTTGTTAACGGCTAACCTCGTTTCATGATCAAAGTAGGAGTCATCGGCGCCGCAGGGCGTATGGGCGCAACAGTCTGTGCCGCAATTGCGGCCGCCGATGGTCTTCAACTTGTCGCTGCAGTTGATGCTGTGCCTGGCGTTACCGCTGAAGGAATCACAATCTCGAAAGAGTTGCGTGCACTTGCCGACGCACATGTCGACGTCGCAGTCGACTTCACCGTCGCGTCTGCTTCACGCATCAATTTGCCTTGGCTTGCAATGCACAGCATTCACGCTGTGGTTGGCACTACGGGTTTTACTCAAGACGACCTCGACACATTTAAAAAGTCATTCACTAATAGCAATTGTCTGATTGCAGCCAACTTTGCAGTTGGAGCAGTGTTGATGATGCGCTTTGCCGAGATGGCGGCACCATTTTTTGACACTGCTGAAATTATTGAAGTGCATCACGACGGCAAAGCAGATTCACCAAGTGGAACCGCAATTGCAACTGCACAGCGCATGGCTGCGGCCAGCAATGAGTGGGCGAGTGACCCTACAAAGCACGAAGCAATTGCGGGTGCACGTGGAGCAAAAGGCCCTGGCGATATTCCAATTCATGCTGTGCGCATGCGCGGCACTGTGGCCAATCAAGAAATCATTCTTGGTACGCAATCTCAAACGCTGACGATTCGTCACGACACGATTGATCGCGCAAGCTTTATGCCTGGTGTTGTGATTGCGTGCAAAAAAATCGCTGTTCACCAAGGGTTTACCTTGGGACTCGATACGTTTCTCAATATCTAATTGGTCTAAACCAGTTAATCGCAAGTACCACCAGAGGTTCTTGACTTTTTTGGTTGCACTGAATACATTTTTCTGATGAAAAATTCTTATAAAGTTGCGGTGAAGCACGCATGTACAGCCATAATCGTTGGATCGGTGTTAGTAACGTCCGCACCTCTTGCTAGTGCAGCAAATTCGGCGGGTGGTAAATGCACAAAGGCAGGTGCAACGGCCAAGTCCGGCAAGTTCACCTTGAAGTGCACCAAGGTTGGCAAAAAACTTGTGTGGGTGGCGCAAAGTTCAACTGGCAGTGGCAGTTCGGGTTCAGCGAGCTCGGGAACGCAGCCAACATCCCAACGAGATATCCCCGCGATCATTCAAAACTGGGGATTCAATTTCACTGATTATTCGCCAGCAACTGGAAAAGCTGGCGACATGTTGATTAAAGGCGTAACTCCGCCGACATTTAGCGGGCCAAATGCAGCGTCAGACAATGCCATGTATCGACTATTGATAGGCCCGATTGGTGCAGTTGTCCAGGGAATGGTGGAACCTCAATATGGTTTCTATCTTCCTCTCGGAACATCTGTTATCTCGATGGTTGATGGAACGGTTTGCGATGTTCCAAAGCTTTACAGCAATGATTACAGCGTGCGTGTTGCTCCACCAGGGATGTCTTGCATGCAGGGTGGTGCATACGTTTTATATGAGCACGAACATTTGCTTAATCCAACAGTAAAGGTCGGTGACAAAGTCACTGCTGGTCAAAAGTTGGGAATAGTGAGTGATTACATGCCGCATTGGAAAGCGAAAGGCCTTGGCGTAATTGAAACCGGCGTCTTCTTTTCCAAGAAGGGGTCTAACGCGCCTTGGCACGCATGTTTGTCCAGTTTCCTTGATCCAACGAAGAAGTCAGCGATGCTTGCAACCCTGAGCTCCGCCTTCGCTGCTTGGGAAGCAGAATTAGGTGACAATACGTTGTATGACGAAGCAAAGATGTCGCCAGTTGGTTGTTACACCACCGCCGAGATGACAGATAGTAATAACAAAAACACCAGCAATAATGGCGGCTAACGAAGAGAGTTAATTGCTGCTGAGTAGTTTGGCTCGTTTGCGATTTCGCTGACGAGCTCAGTGTGTAGCACTTTGCCAGTTCCGTCAACGACGACAACTGCTCGTGCCAAGACGCCTTTGAGTACACCGCTTGTGAGGTTGACGCCCAATGCCGCGCCAAAGTTGGTGCGGAAAGATGAAGCTGTCTTCACATTTGCCAAGCCTTCAGAACCACAGAAGCGGCCCTGGGCGAATGGTAGGTCTGCAGAAACACAGTAGACATCGGTGTTGGTCAAGCCTGATGCGATCTCGTTAAATGTGCGAGTTGACGTTGCGCATGTTGGCGTGTCGATGGAAGGGAAGATGTTGAAAATGACGCGCTTGCCCTTGATGTCGGCGTTGCCAATCTCACTCAAAGTTCCAGTGGTGAGTGCAAATTTTGGAAGACGTGATCCAACTTTTGGAAGCTTGCCGCTTATAGAAACCTTATTGCCGCCCAGCGTCACGGTTGTCTTTGAGACTTTCTTGGAATTCTTCTTTGCTGTTTTCTTTACAGCCTTTTTCGAAGCTTTCTTTGCTGATTTTTTTACAGCTTTCTTAGTGACTTTCTTTGCTGCTTTTTTAGTCTTCTTTTTTGCGGCCATTGCGTGCTCCTTGTTTGAGGTCGTGCAAAGAGTCTGCCAAATTTGCATGCCAAGAAGCAAGAAAAAACGAATCTATTTTCCTTGAGGTCGACCCTTGCGCACCGACTGGAGCATGGACAGTGCAAACAGTGCCATCACTACATACCACTGATACTTTTCGATGTAATTCAGAAACGACTTGATCTGTTCATCAAAAATTTGCCCACCTCGCCACAAAACTGCAAGCTTTATCGCGACTCCAAGGCTTAGTAGTGGCACGAAACGCTTCGGGTCCATGCGCTTGTGGCCCAGTAGTAAGCAAACAATGTTGCTTCCCGGCATCAGCACAAGGGCAACACTGCCGGCCTTCTCAACAGCATTTTCGGTCCAACGGTAAATAGCGGGCAGTTCGCCCATGTTGCCTTCGACCCAACCGAGTGCTTTGGCCCCGTACCAACGGCCCACGAGGTAGAGCGCAATGCCGGCGATAAGTACGCGTGGAAAACCGATTGCTATATATGACGCCAAGTCGATGTACGGCACCGACCCAAAGAGATTGCGGTTACGCGAACTCAAGAGAAGTACGAGCCTGGGGTTTTCGTCAACCAATGCTGGCCCGATATTGCTGCCAATGGTGCCGATGACAAATAACAGCGTTGTAAGTGTGAGCACTGCTTTTCGCATCTCTAGCAATCTAGCGGAGTTGCTAACTTGATGAGAAGTTAATAGGTGTGGAACACAAAATACTGGAGGGTTATGAAGGGTTTAATGCAAGAGACACCACTCACGCTGGTGCATTTGTTTGAGCGTGCCGAGAAGTATCACAGCGACAAGCAGATCATCACAGCAACTGCTACTGGTCGAGAGCGCACTACATATGGCGAGTGGGCTGCGCGCACGCGCCAACTCGGCGGAGTGCTTGACAAGTTGGGCATTAGTAAAGATGGTCGCGTTGCGACATTTGCGTGGAACACTGCACGTCATCTCGAGTTGTACTTTGCTCCACCATGCACAGGCCGTGTTTCACACACGCTCAACATTCGATTGTTCCCAGAGCAGTTGACATACATTGCCAACCACGCTGAAGACGAAGTGATTTTCATCGATCGTTCACTGTTTGGTTTGATCGCACCACTGCTACCAACGTTTACAACTGTCAAGCACTTGGTGATTATGGATGACGGAAAGGGCGATGTTCCAGATTCTGTCAAGGGTTTTGAGATGCACGACTATGAGGCGCTTTTAAAGGGAACACCTGGAGTCGAGTTCAACATCACTGACGAAAATTTGGCTGCAAGTATGTGTTACACCAGTGGCACGACTGGCAATCCAAAGGGGGTTGTGTATAGCCACCGCTCGACGTACTTGCACACATTTGGTGCAATGACCGCAGATTCACTTGGTGCTCGCGAGAGTGACATCATTTTGCCGGTTGTTCCGATGTTTCATGCCAATGCGTGGGGCCTCGCTCACGCAGCAGTTGCGGCAGGAGCAACATTGGTCATGCCTGGTCCGGACTTGTCGGGCAAAGCAATTGCCAATTTGATTGTTGAAGAAAAGGTAACGGTTGCAGCAGGAGTGCCAACAATTTGGATGGCAGTGTTGCCAGAGTTGAAGGGTCGCGACACTTCCTCTTTGCGCGCAATTCCATGCGGTGGCTCGGCTGTTCCCAAAGCATTAAGCGAGGGATATCGCGAACAGACTGGCTTGCCAATTTTGCAAGCGTGGGGCATGACAGAAACAAGCCCAATCGCTGCAGTGTGCATGCTTTCAGCAGCTGATCAATTGCTTCCGCAATCAGAGCAAGCCGATTTGCGAACAACTGTTGGACAAATTGCTTTTGGTGTTGACGCCCGAGTAGTCGTGCCTGGCACTACCGACCCAGTTGCATGGGACGGCGAAACAAGTGGCGAACTGCAGTGCAGTGGAAACTGGATTGCTTCTACGTATTACGACGATGCCCGTGCGGGCGAGAGCTTTACGGCCGACGGTTGGCTGCGTACGGGAGATGTTGCATCGGTGGATCCAAAGGGTCGTATTCGATTGGTTGATCGCACCAAAGACTTGATCAAGTCGGGTGGTGAGTGGATCTCATCAGTTGAGATCGAAAACGAATTGATGTCGCATCCAAAGATTAAAGAAGCCGCTGTAGTTGGTGTGACGCATCCAAAGTGGTCGGAGCGTCCACTCGCATGCGTCGTACTCAACCCTGGTGAGACACTGACCAAGGCAGAAGTGCTCGACTATGTGCGTCCGCGTCTTGCCAAGTGGCAAGTGCCAGACGACGTGGTGTTTATCGATGAAGTGCCAAAGACAAGCGTTGGCAAGTTTTCGAAAAAGACATTGCGCGAGCAGTTTGCCGACTATGTCTTGCCAGATGCCTGATTTCTCACGGCTGACGTTTTGCTTGTAAAAAATAGCTAGCCGCGCAAGCGGCCAGCAGCAATCACGCGTTGCAAAAATTGTTGCGTGCGAGGGTCTGTCGGGTGCGAAAAGATTTGTTCTGGTTGGCCCATCTCGGCCACCACACCGTCGGCAAGAAAACACACGCGGTCACTAATCTCGCGAGCAAAACCCATCTCGTGTGTGGCTAGCAACAGTGTGATATCACTGCCTTTGAGCTCGCGCACGACATCGAGTACTTCGCCCACCAACTCGGGGTCGAGGGCTGATGTAATTTCATCGAGCAGCAACACTTCCGGGTTGAGTGCAAGCGCTCGAGCTATTGCCACACGTTGTTGCTGACCTCCCGAGAGCCTGTCGGGGTATGAGTCAATCTTCTCAGAAAGTCCAAATCGTGTAAGCAAATTGGATGCTGTCTCATTTGCTGCATCGGCTGACATGTCTAAAACTTCGGTGAGTGCAAGCGTGACATTGCGTCGGATACTCATGTGAGGAAACAGATTGAAACTCTGAAAGACGATGCCGATGCGGCGACGGATTGGGTTTGGGTCGAGACCGACCGCGGTGATTTCGGTGTTGTCGAGCAGGATCGATCCGTTATCGACGGTTTCGAGCAAGTTGATGCAACGCAGCAGAGTTGTTTTGCCAGAGCCACTCGCACCGATGAATGAGACAACTTCTCCCGTGTTGATCGTCAGGCTGATGTCGCGCAGCACATGATTGTCGCCAAACGATTTTGAGACAGAGTTGAGCGTGAGTTTCGCGTTCATCTGACTTTGCTCGCTCCTGTGCGGTCGCGTTCGCGAGTAAGCAACCAGTCGGTTAAGCGAGTGAGCGGAATCGTGATTGCAAGAAAGATAAGTGCAGCGCCGACAAACGGTGTGAAGTTTGCAAACTTGGCTTTATCGATGCCGGCTTGACGCAAAATTTCAATTGGGCCGATAAGACTCACAAGCGCAACGTCTTTTTGCAAACTCACCATGTCATTCATCAATGGGGGAACGACGCGACGAATTGCTTGGGGCAAAATGACATGACGCATGGTTTGTGCACTTGAGAGCCCTAGCGAGCGAGCAGCAGCGCGCTGACTTTCGTGCACGCTCTCGATGCCTGCGCGAAATACTTCCGCAACATACGCGCTATATGTCATTCCGAGTGCGACCGATCCCCAGATGAGTGGCGAGTTCCACGGCCGTTCTAGACCGATGCCCGGCACACCAAACCCAACGAGATAGATCCACAAGATCACTGGCACACCACGCATGATGTCGGTGTACGCGATAACGAAGATGCGCACGGGAAACAGTGCTGGTGCGCGCGTGCTGCGGGCGATAGCAATCAATACCGCAACGATCAAGATACACGGAGTTGTCCAGGCAAAGATTTTGATGTCGAGCACAAAGGCGTCGAGAAGTCGGGGGAATGAGTCGGTGAGACGTTCCCAATCAAAAAATGATTTCTTCACTCTGTCCCAGCGCGGCATGCGCGGAACAAGTAGTACGACCAACGCAACAACGACGGCAGTGCTCAGTGCAGCAATGGTGTTGCTGCGCCGGCGCTGCCGTCGCTCAAACTCTTTTCGTTCAGTTTGAAGTTGCGTACGTAGTCCTTAGCCGAGGCTGATGACTGGTGCCTTGAGATTGTCGGACAGCCATGTCTGCACGATGGCAGCAAGTTCGCCTGAGTCTTTCATCGCTGTCAAAGCCACGTTGACACAATCGACAAGCGGATTGTCAAGGTCGAAGACCAATCCAAATTGGTCGGCCTCGGTGCCTTCACCGGCAGGAAACTGTCCAATTACGGTTGACCCTTCAATTTCTACAGCACTGATGTAGAGCGCTGTTGGCAAGTCGACAACGATTGCATCAATCTGCTTGGCCTCGAGTGCTGCTTTTGCTGCAGCGTTGTCGTCATAGACATAAGGCTCTGTTGTTGGAGCGATGTTGTCGATAAGGAATTGCAAGCTGGTGGTGCCGGACTGCACGCCAAACTTGAGGGCCTTCAGAGCCTCGAGTGTTGTTGCACCTGCAGCGGCAGAGTCGGCGTAGCCAACAATTGCTTGATTGGTCGAATAGTAGGAGTCGCTAAACGAAACTGTCTGCTTGCGCTCGTCAGTGATGGAGTACTGCTGCAAGTTGAAGTCAAAGTTTTTTGCTCCTGGTTGTACGGCTTCGTCGAAGCTTGTACGCACCCAGGCAACATTTGCTGCATCAAAACCCATTGCTGTTGCAACCGCGTATGCAACTGCTGCTTCGAAGCCTTCACCAGATTCTGGTGCGTCATTTTCGACCCAGGGCGAGAACGCTGGGTTGCCAGTGCCGATGGTCAGGGTTCCTTCGGCAAGAGTTTTTCCGGTGGTGCATTCGTTGCCAGTTCCACTCGATACTGCAGCGGCGGCGGTGGTGTCGGCTGACGAATCGCTGCTTCCGCAGGCGCCCAAAGTCAGGGACCCGATTGCCACGAGGGCAAGAAGGGTACGTTTGTTGGCTGATTTACGCATAAATTATGAACCTTTCGATAGTGGTTCGCCCAACACTAGTTGAGCCTCGGGCCGTGTCATAGGCTGAGGGGCATGACTATTACCCACGCCAGCAACGAGGAAATCATCGGTCGTTCAGAGATCAATGACATTGAGGCAATTCTCAGCGTCGTGAATACCGATCCGAACGAAGTGCAACACAGTGTCAAGGGCGGTGGCGACACCATCTTTACTTGGGACTATTCACTTGCTCGTCCACAACTTCGCAAGTTGTACGAAAAGGCAAAGACTGGTCAATGGAATGGCTCCACCGACCTCGACTGGAGCACGTCGGTTGACATCGAGAAGACAATTACTGCAGACCAACTGCTCATTGGTAGTGGCATCGACCCTTCGCTTTATGCAAATACTCCGCTTGCAAAATGGAACGACAAAGAATGGTTGGAGTTTGGTATCGAGTCGCGTCGATGGACGTTGTCGCAGTTTTTGCACGGCGAACAGGGTGCGCTCATTTGCACGGCCAAAATTGTGGAGACCGTCCCTTGGTATGACGCAAAGTTGTACGCAAGCACACAAGTAGTAGACGAGGCGCGTCACGTTGAAGTTTTCGCACGCTACCTCGACGAGAAAATGGGTGGCATGTACCCGGTCAATGCTCAC
>WLKU01000056.1 GCA_009701105.1 Actinomycetota bacterium
CGCTACATGGTGGCCGACCTTGAACCAAATTTTGACGAGTCATCAACATGGCAACGAATCTATTTTGACCTACCTGGTCACGGCACCACAATTGCGCCCGACTGGCTAAACAATCAAACGCAGATGTTGGAGATTTTGACGAAAGTTATTGAACAGGTGATTGGCGATCAAAAGTTTGGGGTAATTGGAAACTCCTATGGAGGGTATTTGTCGCTTGGTCTTGTTCGAAAAATGCCTCACCGACTCTTAGGGGCTGCACTCTTGGTGCCCGATCTTCCAGATGATTTGAATAATCGCCAAACCACGGATGCTTCGACCATCGTTGAGGACATGTCGTTATTTGGCAATTTGCAATCAGATGAACAGTGGATCCCTACAGGTTTAGTGGAACATAGTCAGTATGCCCTCGACGAGATACGCGCGCATGATGTGCCTGCCCATCGATTGTCCGATGATGATTTTCTCGAGCGTCTCAACGAGAACTATGTACTTCCCATCGAAATTCGCTATTCGGGAGACCCATTCACGCAACCGAGCCTGATCGCCTTGGGGCATCAAGATGCCACGGTGGGTTACGGGCGGCAGCTGCAGTTGCTGCCCGAATTTCCGCGTGCCACCGTCGCCGTTGTCGACATGGCAGGTCATTATTTAGGCCGAGTCGAAAGGCCAAAAGTCTTTAATGTCCTTGTACGCGACTGGATTGAGAGGGTCGAAATATCTCTGTAACACCCATTGTGCAAACTTCACTTTGTACGTAGTTGGCGTACACATGCAATTCAACTTACATATTTCCCCACAGAAGCCGTAGGCCACAGTCAGATTCCCTAGTTGAAATGAGGAGCACGAGATGAGCGAAATAAATCAACCCCAACAACCACTGGTGATCAGTTGCGACACCTGCGTCATGCAAAAGACATCCGCATGCGACGATTGTTTGATGTCATTTTTGTGCGGCGACCCGCATGAAACAGCCGTTGTCTTTGATCTTGCCGAGCAGCGGGCAGTTCGCCTGCTCGCAAATGCCGGAATGGTGCCTACGCTTCGGCATCGTGCGGTTATCTAAAAAATCACCCAAGTTTGACGTTGCCGACCGCGCCGCCTGCGTGGCCTACACCGATCACGTACTGTCCATCGGAACATCTGGTGGGTTGGACCGCGTTGGTGTTGCTCCAGCAGAAGTGATGCAACGGGCACACCAAGCACTTGTCGAGCGCAAGGCAGCGGGTTTGCACGACACGATGCAGTTCACGTATCGCAATCCACAACGCTCAACCGATCCTCAATCGGCCGTCGCTGATGCCAAAGCAATGATCGTTGGTGCGTACTCGTATGCGTCACCGTTGCCAGACCCACAGTCGCATCCAAGCGCACGTGTTGCGCGATATGCATGGACCGAATATTACGAATCGCTCAAAGTTGGATTGTTCGCAATGCGAGACGAGTTGCGCAGTGATGGTTTTAAGGCAGTTGTGTTTGCCGACGACAACTCGATGGTCGATCGCGAGGCCGCGTACTTGGCGGGACTTGGTTGGTTTGGCAAAAATGCAAATGTACTGATTGAAGGCGCCGGCAGTTTCTTTGTGTTGGGCAGTGTGATCACTACAGCACCACTCGTAATAAATGACAAACCAGTTGCCGACGGATGTGGAGCGTGTAGGCGATGTATTGATGCTTGTCCGACGGGTGCGATTATCGAGCCAGGCACCGTTGATGCTGCCAAATGTCTTGCGTGGCTGATTCAAAAACCTGGCATCTTCGATCGCAGGTACAGAGAGGCATTGGGTGACCGAATCTATGGATGCGATGATTGCCAGGAAGTGTGTCCACCGACCATTCGATTGAGTTTGTCCAAACCAATTCGAGAAGATGCACGGCCATGGATCAATGTGTTTGAGTTGCTCAACATGGACGACGAGACACTGCTTGCACGTGTTGACCAGTGGTACATCGCCGAGCGCAACCCAGATTGGGTGCGACGCAACGCATTGCTTGTGCTGGGCAACATCGGCGAACGTACTGATGCAAATGTGGTGAGCGCAATCGCTCGATTTATTGAGCACCCAGACCCAATGTTGCGAGCCCACGCAGTGTGGTCGGCTGCACGACTCAACTTATTTAGTCTGATTCCTATGCACGACACAGCGCCATTGGTGGTTGACGAATTGCAAAACTTGCCGTCGGCGCGACAACAAGAGATCTAGATTGGGTGTTGCTACACCATGAAACATTTACTTGTCACCAATGATTTCCCTCCAAAGGTCGGTGGAATCCAAAACTTGTTGTGGGAGTGGTGGAGGCGTTTGCCGCCAGATTCGTTTGCGGTATTGACATCACCACATTCCGGTGCCGAAAGTTTTGATGCCGCTCAGGCATTTGAGATCAGAAGAGTGCGCGAGCCATGGTTGTTGCCACACCCACTGATGGTGAAACGTATAAATAAGATGGCTCGGGAGATCGGTGCCGACTTTGTTGTGCTCGACCCCGCAGTGCCTCTTGGCATTGTTGGGCCAAGACTCGAGTTGCCCTACATGGTCGTGTTGCATGGGGCAGAAGTGACAGTGCCTGGAAGATTGCCGTTGTCGAGACTCATTTTGTCGCGTGTACTAAAAAACGCAAGTCACATCATCGCTGCAGGCGAGTATCCGGCGGCGGAAGCTCGTCGCGCTGGCGGAAACTCTCTGCCTATCACGGTGATTCCTCCTGGCGTAGACACGCAAAGATTTCATCCGTTGAGTAATGATGAGCGAATTTCGGCTCGACGCAAGTTTGGTGTGAGTGATGACGCCGAGCTGATCGTAGGTATCAGTCGTTTGGTGCCACGCAAAGGGTTCGACACGCTTATCGAGGTTGCCGCAGCACTTCGCACAAGTCGACCTCACTTGCAGGTGCTCATCGGCGGCGGTGGTCGTGATGCGAAGAGATTGCAAAAACTTATTGACAAACTCGGTGCGCCGGTGCGAATGCTTGGCCGCGTTACTGACGAGCAGTTGCCACTGTTGTACGGATGTGCTGATGTTTCGGCGATGTTGTGTAGGTCGAGGTGGGGTGGACTCGAACAAGAAGGCTTTGGCATTGTGTTTTCGGAGGCCGCATCGTGTGGTGTGCCGCAAATTGCGGGCAAGAGCGGTGGCGCAGCAGACGCAGTACTCGATGGCCTCACTGGCAAGGTTGTGCAAAACCCGAGCGATGTCGCTCAAGTGGCAAGCACCGTTGCCCAATTGCTCGATGACGCGTTTTTGCGAAGTTTGATGGGTGTTGCATCGCGAGAACGCGCGCTGAACACCTTCGACTACAACGTGCTGACAAAATCATTGGCACAAGTGCTTACAGTGGATACACGATGAAGAACCTGCCACGAATCAATCTATTTTCAACATCGCTGTTTTTGGTTGCAACCGTCGTTGCCGCAGTCACATTTACGCCAGCCACACGAGCGGCAGGTGTTGTTGTAGACCTGGTGTTGTTCGGCATCGGTGTTGCTGCATTTATCTGGGGATATTTTTCGGCAGTGCAACGAAGCCGAGTTGACGAAATCTCTGTGGCTTCGTTGTATTTTTTGAGCGGTCAAGTTGCAGATAAGCAAGTGCAAAAGACCATGAATGGCTGTCTGATTGCACAACTTGTCATTGGCCTTGCTGGAGCGATTGCGCGCTCATCCACAGATGGCAAGGCGGGGAGCACCCTTGCTTTTGGGGTATTAGTGCCGTTGCTTGGGCTCGGACTTAATGGCTTGTGGACCAGCCAATTTGGAACCTTTACCCCTCGCGACCAGCCCGATCGGCAAGGATAGAGGACATGGTTGATTCTGGTTCTGAATCCGTAGTCGTGTCGGCAGGTCTTGACGCGTGTTTTGCCATGACGATCGACTTCGAAAAGTATCCAGAGTGGGCTCATGATGTAAAGCAAGCAACAGTGCTTACGCGTGACACAAGTGGCCGTCCAACTGTTGTCGAGTTTCGTGCATCGGCACTTGGTCGCAGCACTCATTACACACTTGAGTATGACTATGCGCTTGCGCCAAACAAATTGTCGTGGCATATGTCAGATGGCGACATCATGAGATCAATCGTCGGTTCCTATGCTTTTGAACCAGCAGGAACAAGTACGCGCATTACTTATGATTTGGCTGTCGAGCTCGTGATACCTCTTCCAGGCTTTGTCAAGCGTCGCGCCGAAATGCGTATTTTGAGCACGTTGAAAGAATTGAAGACGCGCATCGAGTCGTGAGATGCAAATAGTGCAATGAAAATTGGCATCGATGTTGGTGGTACCAAATGTCTTGGTGTTGCAGTTGACGACAGCGGCAAAGTTGTTCAGCAATATCGCTTGCCAACACCTCACGCTGACGCACTCTGTGACACGCTTGTCGAAATTGTTTCGCAACTCGGTGAGTTCAAGTCCCTTGGCATCGGTGTTCCTGGATTGATCTCTCCAGAAGGCGTAATACGCGCGTCACCGAACTTGGTCGGAGCAAAAGAATTGGCTCTACGCCAAATGATGCAAGATCGTTTGGGCAAAAAAGTTTTGGTTGAAAACGATGCAACGTGTGCAGCACTTGGCGAATGGAAATCGGGCGCGGCTCAAGGTGCAACTGATGCATGGGTGATCACGCTTGGCACTGGCATTGGTGGCGGATTTATATCTGGCTCTGTATTGCAACGCGGTGCTCACGGTTTTGCTGGCGAAGTTGGGCACATGGTTGTAGATCCGGATGGGCCGCTGTGTCCGTGTGGTCGCAACGGGTGTTGGGAGCGGTATGCCTCAGGTAACGGTCTTTCGTATTTGGCAAACGGTGAAAAGGGTGAAGATGTGTTGTCGCGCGCAAAGGCTGGGGCTGCCGATGCGATCGGTGTGGTCGACACATTTGCAAAGTGGGTTGCGCTTGGTCTCGTCAATCTGACCAACATGACAGATCCCGAAGTAATCGCCGTCGGTGGAGGAGTAATTGTTTCGGCAGACGTAGTGATGCCACGGATTGCGCACTGGTTTGAGCAGTTGTTGTATTCGCCGAAGCATCGTGCACACCCACGGCTCGTTGCGGCACAGCTTGGTGAGCAAGCAGGCGCGATTGGTGCCGCAATGCTCAGTACGAGCGTCTAAGTTGCAAATATGAATATTGACTACACCCTTGGTCTGCACGAAGTTGGGGATAACTCGTATGCCTACTTGCAACCAGATGGTGGTTGGGGTTACAGCAACGCGGGCCTCATTGTTGGCGACGGCGTCTCGCTGCTTGTCGACACGCTGTTTGATCTGAAGCTCACGGCATCCATGCTCGACTCGATGTCTGTTGCAACACGTAGCGCACCGATTGCAACTGTTGTTAATACGCATGCCAACGGCGACCACTGTTATGGCAATCAACTAGTAACAGGTGCAGAGATTGTTGCATCGAGCGCCACGGCGCACGAGATGATGGAAGTTCCACCGTCGATGTTGGCTGCTCTCAATAATGCACCTGGTGAGATAGGCGAGTTGTTCCGACATTTCTTTGGCGATTTTGAATTCAATGGCATCGATCTCGCGCCTCCGACACGCACCTTCGACGGTCGCCTCGATATTGAAGTAGGTGGAAGAGTCGTGGAGCTGATCGAGGTGGGTCCAGCGCATACGCAGGGCGACACAATTGCGTATGTTGCAGATTCAAAGACGTTGTATACCGGCGACATCTTGTTTATTGGTGGCACACCGATCGTGTGGGCAGGGCCACTAGACAATTGGATTGCGGCGTGCGATCTGATGTCCGAACTTGACATTGATGTAGTTGTGCCCGGCCACGGGCCACTCACCGACAAAGCAGGCATTGCCCGAGTGCGGGACTATCTGTCGTTTGTATTAAGCGAAGCAACATTGCGTCACGACGCAGGCATGGACGCGTTTGATGCAGCGCGTGAAATTGCACGTGACATCTTGGGTGACAACAGTCGGTCGTTTGCTCAATGGAAAGAGTTTGGGCGTATCAGTGTCAATGTGGACACGGTGTACCGCAGTATTGATGCCACGCACAAGAGCCCAGATGTGATCGAGCAGTTTCGCCGAATGGCAAAGATCGAGCTACACCCCGAGGGCTGATTGCTTTTTGCCAGTTACTTCGCGTCTCACGATTGCAAACCAGCCGCCAATTGCGCACAGTGAAAATAGAACCCACTGACCCACGTAGCCAAGATGCGAGCCATTACTAAAAGTTGGTTCAGCAATTCGTGACAATGTTGCATCATCTGCAGGTGATGAGGACTGCATCTCTAAGTAGACATTGACCAGCGGGGAAGGCATCTGCGCTTGCAAGCGTGCAATATCGATGCGCTGCACCTCGGTTAACACGCCGCTCGATGCATCGGAAACCGCTCCAAGTCGTTTTGCTGACGATGCGCGAAGTCTGCCCTGCAGCGTCACTTGTCCGGTTGGTGCTTGTTGCACAGTTCGACCAAGCGGAATAAATCCTCTATTAATAAGAATCAATCGACCGTCGCTCAGTTGCAATGGCGTTACTGGGTCAAAACCTGGTCCTCCACCTTGCGACACATTGACGATCTGGATGTCGTGGTCTTGCAGATACAGACCTGTCACCACGACGCTTCTCCACTCGGCGTCACTGGCATCAGGAAACTCGACGAGCACTTGATCGAGTGGTTGTGTTGGAGTGTCTACGCGCTCAATGAGTGTGTTGTTAAACGCAACTCGTTGGTGATGACGATTCCACTGCCAGTTGGCAAGCATCAGCATGATTGTGACAAGTGCAACGATCAACATATGAAAAGCAATCCACTTTGGTCGCAACAAAAACTTGTACACGCACCACAACTTAGTGCGATGGGCGACTAGCGTAAACCTCTATGGACACTCTCATTTATGACGGAGATTGTGCCTTTTGTCTCCGTTGTGTGCAGTGGATGCAAAAACACTTCAAGCGAGTTCCTCACATTGTCGCTTGGCAAAAAGCGGATCTCGCGCAGTTGGGTCTTACCGCAGAGCAGTGTCAAACCGCCTTGCAGTGGGTGAGCGCAGACTCATCACGAATACTGAGCGCGCACAAGGCGGTAGCTCGTGTGTGCAAAGACGCCGGAGGTTGGATCACTGTGGCTGGTTATGCGTTGTCGTTGCCGGTTGTTTCACCAATTGCTGGAGTTGTGTATCGCTGGGTGGCACGCAATCGTCAAAAAATGCCAGGCGGCACGGCTGCGTGCGCAATTGACTTCGAAAAGAAAATCTAAAGAGTTCTTCGCTCGTTTAATTGCTGTGCGAGTTTGTCCAGAGATGATTGATCTGCGCCGTACAAGAGTTCTCGATGTTCTAGATCTGGTGAAACTTGAGCAACAAGCGTCTTCCATGATGCATTGGGCATGCCGGTCACGATACGTAGTGCGTGGACGAGCGCCTGGTGCGGGTTGTCGTCAAAGTTATTGATCAAATGCTCTGCATCACGTTTAGTGAGAGCGCGGACCAACTGTGCAGCCTGAATCTTTCTTTGCACATATGGCGAGAACATGTTCTGGTATCGATTTTGCAGATCGGGAAGCGTCCAGTCATTGCCAGAAACACGACCACGACAATTATCCGATCCACACGCGCAATCAAACTCGTCGTAGTCAGACGTGTCGCTCGTGGCGTAGTCGTAGGTAAGTTCTTCGCCAACAGCAATATCGCGCATCGCGATGAGTTGGGTTGCATTGCGCAATTGACAATTTGGAGAACAGGAATGGTTAATGGAGTCGCCTGGTTCACGCAGCTCTGGGCCGAGCACGAATTGATTCACATCAATTTGGATTGACCGGCTGCGTTGTTCGAGTGGATAAGTCTCGAAGTCGATCCGATTCAAAATTGTTCCACCAAATGTGGCAACTACGGTGCCCATGGGTATTGGATCGACGGCAAAACTGCCGAAGCCTTTTGGTGGGATGTCACGAGCCTCTGCGAGAGGTGAAAGATAATTGCGCATGCGACCCTCCGGTCGCGACCTGCATGGCCGCCCGAGTACACAGCACCAACTCCGCCCGCTGTGGTGCAACCACGATATCGGCAGGTATCGTTGATTGGGCAACATCGTCTC
>WLKU01000057.1 GCA_009701105.1 Actinomycetota bacterium
AGGCGCAGTGGCACGCACAACGTCGCGGGCATCATCGGCGCAGCAACTGCATTGCATTTCACCGACATCACTCGAGCTGATGAAATGGAACGAGTCACTAAATTGCGTGATCGCCTTGTTGACGACATCGTTGCCGCTTTACCAGACGTGCTCGAAACCGTGCCGCGCGAACACCGCGTGCCAGGCGTCGCTCACCTGTGCATTAAAGGAATCGAGAGCGAGGCATTGCTGTTCTTGCTCGACCAAGCCGACGTGTGCGCATCGGCCGCATCGGCTTGCGCAAGTGGTGCAATGGAACCTTCTCATGTGCTCGCAGCGATGGGTCTTTCTCGCGAGTGGACAAACGGTGCTCTGAGGCTCAGCCTCGGCCACACCACTACTGATGCCGACATTGATACTGCGGTCAGCACCATTGTGGGCGCTGTTACGCAATTGCGTCGTTAGCCTTTAGAGCATGAAAGTGCTCGTGGCCATGTCTGGAGGCGTCGATTCGTCGGTCGCCGCAGCCGAACTCAAAGATGCTGGTCATGAAGTAGTTGGAGTGACCATGCGCTTGTGGGGTGGCGAAAGCGACACCGGTTGCTGCTCGGTTTCCGACGTGGACGATGCGCGCCGTGTTGCGCAACAACTTGGTATCGATCACTTGGTGTTCAACTTTTCGGATGATTTCAATAAGCACGTTGTAGACCCATACGTGCAGGCTCACGTAGATGGCTTTACGCCCAACCCATGCATCGAGTGCAATCGTCACCTCAAATTTGATCGCTTGAGTGAGCGAGCACGTCTGCTTGGCTTTGATGCCGTTGCAACTGGTCACCATGCACGTATCGAAAAAGACGATGAAGGCACAATGCGACTTGCTCGCGGCGCCGATGATGCAAAAGATCAAAGTTATGTAGTGCATATGCTCGACCAAAAAGAGTTGGCCTTCACTATGTTTCCTGTTGGACATTTGACCAAAGCGCAAGTGCGCGACAGAGCAGTTGAATTGGGATTGCGTACCGCAACAAAACCTGACAGCCAAGACGTGTGCTTCATTAGCAAGACCGGTGGGCGCGAAACATTCTTGGGCAACCGAATTCCGTTTCGTCCTGCACAAGTAGTGAACGAAGATGGCTCGGCAGCAGGCAGAGTCGAAGCACTCGAACTCGTAACGATTGGTCAGCGCAAGGGTCTCGGCTTGCCAGGTGGTGGGCCAAAGCAATACGTCGTCGATGTTGATACTCCAAATGCACGCATCACGGTGGGCGACGAGTCAAAGTTGTTTTGCACATCGGTAGTTGTCAACAACATTGTGTGGTCTGATGCGCAAGATGCACAACGATTGCGCGTCAACACTGACGTGCTGGTGCAGTCGAGTGCTCATGGCGCGGCAATCCCTGCAACCGCTGAAGTATTAGGAGATTCCGAGATTCGCCTTACTTGGCGCGAACCTCAGCGCCGTATTGCACCGGGCCAAAGCGTTGTGCTTTATAATGTGGTCAATACGTTCGTCTTAGCAGGAGGAATTGCATGCGCCGATTTGGAAAAGGGTTCATTGTCACCGCAGCGCTCGTAGCGAGCCTGTTGGCTTCGGGGCAGCAAGCCTCGGCGGTTGTTACCTGGGAATTTTCTGAGGAGAGTGTCGCGCTTGGGATTTCGGCAGTTTCGCCCCACGTCGAGCGAACGGGTTCGGTAGATCGCATTTGGTATCCAAGCCTTCCTTCAACGGCAGTTTCTGATTGCACTGATGCAGGTGCGTGCACGTTGGTGAGTGGTGTCGGACGACTGAGCTCAGACTTCACTGCAATCACACTTCCTAATGGAACCAGAAGGGCATATTTCGTTGATATGACTCCGGGGACATCTACAAAAACTGTTTCTTCGGCACAGTGTGCGACTGCCGAATGTCTGTCGGTTGGAACCAGCACACCAATCGCTGCAGATGTTGCAGTGCCAATGACAGAGGGTGCGTGGGGTGTGCCAGATGCAGTGGTTACTCCGGACGGAAAAGTGCGTGTATATCTCGTCGTGAGCCCAACACTGACTAATTCGTGTCCTGAAAAAGTACGTAGTTACATTTCAAATGACGGCATTAATTTCACGGTGGAAAGTGGCTATCGCTTGGAGGGTGGTTTCGTCGACACTGAAATTCTTCGTGCGAAGACTGGCGACTGGCTCATGATCATGTCGACTGGCCCTGGTTGTGGAAATGGAATGCAACAACTTTTTGTCTCGTCGTCTGTCGATGGTCTCACATGGTCAACGCCACAGGCCGTGACTAAGGACGACAATCGACGTCTTGACCCAACGGGTTACGAAGTATCGCCAAACGTATTTCGTATTTACTACGCATTCAACGCCTCCAGGACAGGCGAGACGTACACCCTGAAGCGTGGAACATTGAAGATCGCTGCTGCTGCGACTACGCCAGGCACAGTGTCGACCACAACAACTGCCAAACTAGGCGGATCATGCACGAAGCTTGGCGCCAAGACAACCATCAACAAGGTCAAACTCACCTGCAAGAAGGTCAAGACCAAAACTATTTGGTCAAAGTAGTTTCATCGTGTTGAGGCGAGCTGCAGGGTTGCTGCTCGCGTGCGTAATCGCAAGTGGTGTTGCTCCTGCTCGGGCACAATCAACTTCATTTCTTGAAAAGCGAGTCATCGGCACAAGTGTGCTCGGCACGCCCATAGAAGCCGTGCGGCTTGGCACAAAAGGTGGAGTCGTTGTCGTCGTTGTTGGCGTAATTCATGGAAACGAAACAGCAGGTTTATTAATCACCGATGCATTGCAAGAAACGGTGGTGCCGAACGGAATTGATCTGTGGATTATCCCGACCATGAACCCGGATGGCACCGCACTCGATCAGCGAGGCAATGCCAATCGAGTAGACCTCAATCGCAACTTTCCGTATAACTGGGCCAAGATGGGCAAGCCGGGATATTGGCAATTTGCTGGCAAAAGTAAAGCATCAGAGCCAGAGACCAAAGCCATCGTTGCATTCATGCGCGAAATAAAGCCATCGCTCGGTATTTGGTATCACCAAGATCTCAACATCATTTCGCCGGGGACTGGACTCGAGGGCACGATGCGATCGGCGTATTCGCGGCTCACGGGCATTCCGATTAAGCGGATTACGGGTGGGAGATATACGGGCGTAGCCGCCACGTGGCAGCGCCACAGCGTTAAAGATGGCATGGCATTTGTGGTTGAGTTGGGAAAAACTCTCGACTCGACGCAGGCCAAGGTGCATTCCAGCGCAGTACTCAACATTGCAATGCTGTTGCGAGACGCTCCATCTAGCAAACTAGACAAGTGAAAATAGAGAAGAAGCGCGCCCTCATCTTGATGGGCTTCGGCATTGGTGCCGGCCTGCTGTCGGGCTTATTCGGTCTTGGTGGGGGAATCATCATTGTTCCCGGCCTCATGTTTGCATTCAAGATGGATCAGCGCCTTGCCCATGGCACGTCACTCGGCGGAGTATTTCTCATTTCGTGTGCAAGTTTTGTGACGTACTGGAGCCACGGCGAAGTTGATTGGCACATTGTGTTGTGGTTGGCGCTTGGTTCGGTATGTGGCTCACTCATTGGCGCACGCTTGTTGGCGACGTTGTCAAAACGCACACTGACCATTTCGTTTATTGCAGTACTTGTGATTGCAGGTGTGCGCATGTTCTTCAAGGTCGATTCCTCGGGCACCATGGTGATTAATGCTCCAACCGCTGCCTGGCTCGTATTTATCGGTGTAATCGTTGGTGCAATTGCAGGAATGCTCGGCATTGGTGGTGGGCTCATGACAGTTCCGATTCTGGTCGTGTTATTTCATGTGTCACCAGCACTTGCCAAAGGCACTTCACTTGCTGTTGTTATCCCCACCGCATTTACTGGAACACTGCAGAATTTTAGAAACAAGAATGCCGATTTGTCGGCAGCAGGAATCGTGAGTGTTACTGGAATATTCTCGGCGATCGGTGGAAGCTGGCTCGCAACACGAATGGATGACGTGATTTCGAACTTCTTGTTTGCAGTGCTCTTAATCGTTATTGCAGCGCGAATGTTGCTGCAACTGCGAAAGACGAGTGCTACGGCAATAGCCGAGTAATACCTACAAGCGCTTCGTATTGATCAACTTCGTTATACATGTGCGCAGAGATGCGCACATAGCTGTTGCCTCGCACGGTCATGCATGCGACTTCTGCGTTGAGCTCAAGTCCGCAACGCTCAATCAAAGAATTGATCTCTGATTTACTGAGAGGCGCGGTTGTAGGCAATTGAATCATGCGCATCCATGGTGCTTCGATCGCGTCAGCCAAGTGATTTTCAACTCCCCATGCAGCCCTCAGTAATGCAGCGGCACCGTCGGCAACCCCGCAGTTGTGGGTATTGCGCTCTGTCCAACTCCACTGTTCTTGAAATGTAATTGCAGCAGGTACACAGAGATACGCCGAGTAATCGCTGGTGCCTTGCCACTCGAATGATGATGGAAAACCTTCATCAAAACCCCATGACGGTGCGAGTGGATTCATTAATGCCGCAACTTCGTTTGACCCACAAATCAGTGCAGCTGCTGGTCGTGGAGCACACAACCACTTGTGCAGGTTGCCCACCCAGACATCAAACCCAACGGGCAGCGGCTGTTCGAGCATGCCGGCCGAGTGTGCAGCATCGATCACAAATCGAATGTGCGGGTGAGTAGCGCGAAGCGAAGCAATGATGTCGGTAACGGGCAACAACACGCCGGTCTCGGAGGTGATGTGATCCAGCACAACAATTGTTGGCGCATTGTTGGCTGGCAGCAACGCACGAATGCGCGACGAAATTACTTCGGCGCTCACATCGGCGGGGTACACCAAGTCGGCAACGCTGTATGTTGCGTTACTACGCGCAGCAATGTGTTGCATGCCGTGCAGCACGCCGCCGTATCCGAGCGATGTCGCAATCAGATGCGCTTGTTGTTTTTGTGCAGTGGCATCGTCGACCAAAGCCTGCACTGCGGTGATCACACCCTGCGACGTATTGGGAACAAACGCAAAGTGCTCTGGTGCAACACCAAACCAATAGGCGACTATGTGCCGGGCTTCGATCATCAAGTCGGGCATTTCTGAACGAAACCATCTGTTTGGGTTCGCACTTGCACGATCTTGAAATGCATTCTGCACTTCTTGCACTCGCACCGGCACACTTCCGTAACTGCCGTGGTTGAGGTAGGCAATCGACTTGTCGAGTTGCCATAAATGCGCCCACTGATTGTGCTGGATCATTAAAGACAACCTATTGCAAACGGGCAATGGTTTCGGAATGCAAGATGCCGTTACTGCTGACCGATGAGTCTGCTCGCCAGTCGGCCACACCAAATCGATTGGTGATGGTGCCGCCTGCCTCTTGCACGATGGGGTAGATGGCAGCGTTGTCGTAGGGCGCAAGGCCGATCACATCGACCGCAACATCGATGGCACCTTGGGCAACAAGCATGTGCTGCCAAAAATCTCCAAAGCCACGCGCGCGTAATGCGTCAGTTTGTAGCTGCACCAACTTGGGGATTCCGCCAACTGCTTGCCATCCCGCATTGGGAGTCGTGCTCACGTGAGCTCCAGCGATGGTCTGTATTTTCGATACATATATACGAGTGGCATCGCCACCAGCGTTCGAGAAGAATGCGCCACCGCCAGTAGATGCCCACCAACGAAACCCCATCGCTGGTGCAGAGACCACGCCCAATACGGGCACGCCGTTATGCACTAATGCAATGAGCGTTGCCCACACGGGTACGCCGCGCACAAAGTTGGTCGTGCCATCAATCGGGTCAATGACCCACTGATACTCGGCATCGGATGGCCCAGAAACTCCATACTCTTCGCCAAAAATGCCGTAGCTAGGTCGCTCAGCGGAGAACACTTCAACGATGGCTTTTTCGGTGGCACGGTCGATTTCAGTGACCTCGCTGTTATCGGCTTTGCGCGATACCCCAAATGAACGGGATGAAAAACCCTAAGACTTATCTGGTCTGCCGCATCTGTCGCCCTGACGGCTAAGGCAAAATCTTCTTGCAAGTTTGGCACGATTAATCGTTGCTTAATGCGCGTAAAACCTGAGCAACTATGCCTTGTGCGTCGAGGCCCATTTGGTGAAGAATCACATTGGGTTTGGCGGTGGGCACAAACGTTGTGGGGACGCCAAGCACATGGACGATAGGTCGTTTATGTCCCGTTGCTGCCTGGAATAAATCGTTGATCGTGTTCTCGATCGTCATGCCAATGCCGCCATCACGAATGCCGTCTTCGGCGGTGATGACATCGTCGTGTTGCATTGCATCGGCGATCATTGCTGGGTCAAGCGGGGAGCACGAGCGCACGTCCCACACCGTCACATCAACATTGCTGGCCTGAAGTGTTTTGGCGGCCTCGAGTGCTGCACCAACGAGTTTGCCGATAGCCAAGATGCACACGCGCTTGCTTGGGCCGTCAACAAGTTTGCGTGCCTGCAGGCCCGAACCGATGTCATTTTCATCGACATTGCGGGCCAAGCCCTTTGGGTATCGAATAGCAACCGGGCCAGTGTCGGCAAGCGAAATGGCATCGCTCAACATTTGTTGCAAGTCTTGAGTGCTCGACGGTGCAAGCACGCGCATGCCGGGAACTTTGGAGAGCAGCGCCATGTCGTAGACGCCGTGATGGCTTGGACCGTCGTCACCTGTAATGCCCGCGCGATCGAGACAGAAAATCACTGGCAAGCGATGCATTGCAACGTCATACACAACTTGGTCCCATGCGCGATTCAAAAAGGTTGAGTACAACGCAACGACGGGGCGCATGCCACCCATTGCCATACCAGCAGCCGCAGTGACCGCATGTTGTTCAGCAATGCCTACGTCGAAGAAACGATCTGGAAAATGTTCTTGAAACTGAATCAAACCTGTTGGCCCAGGCATCGCGGCAGTGATTGCAACAATGCGTGAATCTTGTTCGGCGAGTTTGATGATGGTGTCAGCAAACGCTTCGGTGTAACCAGTCGGTACAGATTTTGGTGGACCATTTATTGGGTCAAACACTGGTGCATCGTGCAAATGTTTTTCGTCATCATCCTCTGCTGGCGAGTATCCACGACCTTTTTGAGTAATCACGTGAATAACGATTGGACCTTCCTCGACCCGTTGTTGTGCGGCAGTGAATGCAAATTCCATTGCTTTCATGTCGTGTCCATCGATTGGTCCGATGTATCGAACACCGAGTGCTTCAAAAAATGCTGGTGGTTGCAAAAACTCTCGAACGCCTGCCTTGAACGCTTCCATTCCGCGCTCGGCTTGCTTACCTATGAACGGTAGTTTTTTGAGAAACGTTTCAAACTTGCGTTGACGCCGCACATACACAGGATTGAGACGAATATCGGTGAGTTTGTTGGAAAGCTTTCGTGAGACTCGCTCAGCTGGGCCGCCCTTTGTGAGATTAGAAATCGTTGGCGCATAGCTTCGACCGTTGTCGTTGAGAATAATGATGACGCGTTTGCCAGAGTGACCCAGATTATTGAGCGCCTCATACGCCATGCCGCCCGTCATTGAGCCATCGCCGATGATGGCAACAATGTGTCTGCGGTCTGGTGTCTTGCCTGCATCGCGGGCAACAGCAAGACCGTATGCATAACTGAGCACGGTAGATGCATGACTATTTTCGATGAAGTCGTGCACGCTTTCCTCACGACTTGGGTAACCAGATATGCCGCCGGCTTGGCGCAATTGGCTAAAGCCGCCGCGCCTGCCAGTAACAATCTTGTGGATGTAAGCCTGATGGCCTGTGTCCCACAAAATGGCGTCGCGCGGCGAATCGAATACTCGATGAAGGGCAAGCGTGAGTTCGACGGCACCCAAGTTGGAGCCCAAATGTCCACCCGTTTCGGAAACTGCAGCAACAACAAATTCGCGGATCTCGGCAGCCAGTTGCTCGAGCTCAGGAGCCGTCAAACCTCTTAGGTCACTGGGTTGACGGATTACTTCAAGAACCATGGATATTTACGCTATCTGACGGA
>WLKU01000058.1 GCA_009701105.1 Actinomycetota bacterium
AGTGGTGTGCGACTGAAAGTTGATTGCAGCCTTCATCACATCTTTCGGTCCGATCATCCAGCCAACTCGCCAACCTGTCATTGCATAAGTCTTTGCAACGCCATTGACGATGATGCATTTATCGGCGATCTCTGGCACGAGTGTTGGCATTGACGAAAACTTATGTTTGCCATAGGTGAGGTGTTCGTAGATTTCGTCGGTGATCACCCAGATGCCGTGCTCAACAGCCCACTTGCCTATCGCAATAGTTTCTTCAGGCGTATAGACCGCGCCGCTTGGGTTGTCGGGCGACACGAAGAGCAACACTTTGGTGCGAGCCGTACGAACTTTTTCAAGTTGCTCGACCGTGACCTTGAAATCTGTTTCTTCGGTGGTGTCAACAATGACCGAAACGCCGTCGGCAAGCGCAACTGCCTCTGGATATGTTGTCCAATATGGCGCAGGAATAATTACTTCATCACCCGGGTCGCACAGTGCTGCGAACGCCACGAACACTGCATGCTTGCCACCGTTTGTCACGAGCACTTGTGATGCATCGCAAACAAAACCACTATCACGCTTTGTCTTGACCGCAATTGCTTCGCGCAATTCAGGCAAGCCAGCAGCTGGTGTGTAGCGATGAAACTTTGGGTCGCGTGCAGCACGAACTGCGGCCTCGACGATGCGTTCTGGAGTTGGAAAATCTGGTTCGCCTGCACCGAAACCAATTACGTTCTCGCCCTTGGCCTTGAGCGCTTTGGCTTTGGCATCAACTGCCAGGGTTGCCGATTCGGCAATGGCACTCAGTCGGGCAGAAACACGGTTTTGGGGGTTTTGATGCGATGTCACGGATGCCATGCTTACACAGTGGACACACGTGAAGCGAAAACATTGCGAGAGCGTCAATGCAAGTAAGCGACGTGCTGGACGGCGACTGGGATGCCCTTGAGCCGCTGCGAAACCCTGTGCTCGTGGTTGCCCTGCGCGGCTGGTTTGATGTTGCAGGCGTGGCTACTGGTGCGCTTGAGTGGGCGATCCAAGACCGCCCGGTCACCGTGGTTGCCTCGATCGACCCAGACCCATTTTTTGACTTCACCCAAGAACGTCCAGAGACATTTATCGATGAAGATGGTGACCGCCAGATTCGCTGGCCCGAAAATGAGTTTCTCGTCACTCGGTTTCCCGAAGGATCTCGAGATTTGGTGTTGGTTTCGGGTGTCGAGCCACACTTGCACTGGACGACCTTTGCCGACTGCATTGTTGAGTGCGCGCGCAAACTCAAATGCGATGTTGTAGTCACGGTTGGTGCCACAGCCGACGGCGTGCCGCACACGCGCTCTCCTCTTGTATTTGGCAGCACCACTAATACTTCGCTTGCACGGCGCCTCGGCCTCTCAAGACCGCAGTATCAGGGCCCTACGGGCGTTGTGGGCGTCATTCACGAGCGACTCGAGCGCGAAGGCATTACTGCTGTGTCGTTGCGAGTAGGTGTACCCCATTATTTGGGCAATGCTCAGCATCCAAAATCTTCTGCAGCACTGTTGCGCAAGCTTGAGCATGTGTTGGGAGTACCAACAAGCCATGGCGAGATGTACGAAGAGATTCAGCGCTGGGAAGAATTGCACGATGCCGCAATCGACGGTGATGACCAGACCACAAGTTACCTAGCAATGCTTGAAGATGAATATGACCGCCGTGTGGAAGAAAACATTCCTACGGGCGATGCGTTGGCCGCCGAGTTTGAAAAATTCTTGCGCGAACAACAAGACGGCAACGACGACACTGCGCTTTAGCTAGATCTCAGAAATGTAAAGAGCCCCGACCTTTCGGCCGGGGCTCTTCAACAGGGGGATGTTGGTCTTGCGACCAAACTTTTACTAGATGTAATTAGTTGCCTGAACCAACACGCAATGCGTTGTTCTTTGCAACTGTCAAGAGTGCACCAGTAAGTGGTGCGTAACCCAACGACTCAGCAGCAGCCGGTGCGTATGTGGTGAGTATCCACTGAAGGAATCCGCGCACAACAACTGACTTCGACGAAACTGCTGTCTTGGCAAGTGCGTAAGTGATTGCAACGAATGGGTATGCAGTGGCATTTGCAGTCTGCTTGAAGTTGAAGGTAACAAAACCCTTCGCATCAATGTCAGAGTCCGCGATCATCGATGACACTGCAGCTGATGTTGGAGCAACGTACTTGCCAGCGGCATTCTTGATATTTGCTGCTGTCATGCCTTTTGCTGCACGAGTTGCGTCAGTGACAAAGGAGATCTCGGTGTAACCGATTGCTCCGTTGGTATCTGCAATTGCGTTCGAAACGTTTGCTGAACCGCTTTGGCCCTGAAATGCTGCACCGAAACCAGCAACTGCAGTTGCACCGCCCGGGATTGCAGTGGTGAACGCATCATTGACGGTCCACTTTGAGTTGATCGCGTTCAATGGCTTGATGAAGTTGTTTGTGGTACCCGAACCGTCGGAGCGGTACACAACAGTGATGGCCTTGGCTGGAAGGGTTGGGGTTGACTGTGCAAACTTTGCAACTTCTTTGCCGTCAATCTTGACGGTGTAAGCAGCATCCTTGGTGGTCAATGCAATTGCGATCTGACCCTTTGCGGCAACAGTTGCAGTCTTGATTGACTTCTTGTCTTCCAAGATTTCAATCTTCTTGCCCTTGGCAGCCTTGAGTGCAGCAGGTGTCAACGTGATGTTCAATGATGCAGCTGTTGCTGAAGTTGGTGCCCAGAGTGCGCTTGCGCCCTTGAAACCACTCTTCTTTGTCGAGTTTGCCCAAATTGCATTGGCTTTCATGTCTGCAACGATTGCTGCGTCATTCCACATCTTGATGGTGCCGTCAAAAATTCCGGCAACAGTTGGGATGCTCAAGTTCAATGTTGAACCCTTGATTTCGTCGAGACGGTAAGCAACTGCTGTAGCGCCTGCAACGTATGGCACGTAGACCCATGGGAATGCGGTCGAACCAGATTGTGTTGAAGAAACTGCAGAGTCAGTTCCACCGAAATCGGTGAGGTTGGCAAAGAAATCTGTCTTACCTTTTGATGAGCCGCCGCCTGGGTTGGCATATGTGGCGGTGTGTCCTGCGGTCTTCGAATATTCGACTGTTGCAGAAGCTAGGAATGTTTGCGGGAAAGTTGCGCCCGAACCACTGATGCTCTCTGCTGATGCCATAGTGGCAACTGACATGCTTCCAACAACAACGAGTGCTGTTGAAGCAATTACTTTGCGGAAACTTTTCATGAACTCCTCCGAGTTTTTAGGGATGAACTAACTGTCGTTTTGCTTACGTACAGAAGTTACAAACCGGAGGTATTCATTAGGTAGCGACTCGTCAAACTACGAGTAGCAAATAGATGAACAGTTCGTAAACTGCTCAGCCGAACTTACCCTGCACGTAATCGGCCGTGCGGGTGTCGGTTGGGTTGGTAAACATCTTGCGCGTGGCATCTGCTTCGACCAAAACTCCTGGGCCACCATCCGACAAAAAGAAGGCACAGTAATTAGAAACGCGAGAAGCCTGTTGCATGTTGTGCGTTACGATCACCACTGTTATCTTTTCGGCCAGTTCGCGAATGGTTTCTTCAATCCGCAATGTTGAGCCTGGGTCGAGTGCCGAACATGGTTCATCCATCAACAAAATGGTTGGCTCGACTGCGAGTGAACGGGCGATGCACAAGCGTTGTTGTTGACCGCCCGAGAGCGAACCACCAGATGCGTCCAGGCGGTCTTTCACTTCTTTCCATAGGCCGGCGCGGGTAAGGCACGTTTCGACAATGTCGTCATGGTTAGGAACCTTCAGGTTCGCGAGCTTGATACCTGCAAGAACATTTTCTTTGATCGTCATAGCTGGAAACGGGTTCGGCTTCTGAAAAACCATTCCAACTTTGAGACGCATGGCCGCCGCGTCAATCTCTGGCGCATAGATATCGGAACCATTCATGAGTACTTCACCAGCCATGGCCGCACTCGGAATGAACTCGTGCATGCGGTTGAGCATGCGCAAAAATGTCGACTTGCCACAACCAGATGGCCCAATGAGTCCAGTCACGCTACGTTCTGGAAACTGCAAATTGATGTCGCTCAAGACGTGATGAGCACCGAACCATGCGTGAAGTCCGCGGGTCTCGAGACCAAGTGGTCGCTCTACGACTGCTGTTGACGCACCAGATGTTGACATTTCATTCATATTAATTCCATTCTCCTGAGAAGATTTTGATTCGGTTTCAATCTGTGTCACTGCACTCACCTTTTGTCCTTGCCACCAAGACGGCGAGCGGTAACAAAGAGTGCGAGCACAATGAGCATTAAGACAAGCGAGCCGCTCCACGCCCGAGCTATTGAATATTCGGTACCTATCTGCAGCAAACCAAAGATGTACATCGGCATAGACGCGATGGGACCATTAAATGGGTTGAACTTGAATGCATTGTTTGACAATGCGGTGAGCAATAACGGTGCAGTCTCGCCCACAACACGAGCGACACCGAGAATTGCTGCAGTAGTTAGACCACTGCGCACAGTTGGCAGAACCACCATGAGCGAGCTGCGCCACTGGCGTGCACCAAGCGCGTAGCTCACAGCCCTCAAGTCTTCGGGAACCAACTTGAGTACTTCTTCTGAAGTGCGAGCAACTGTTGGCAACATCAACACAGAAAGGGCAAGTGCTCCCGCGAAACCACTGAAAGAACCGGTAAGTGCAATCACAGTTGTGTAGATGAACAACCCTGCAACGATTGATGGAACACCACTCATTGACTGAATAACAAAGCGCACCACTTTTGTCAGGCGCCCGCGAACCTCGGTGAGATACACGCCACTCAGGATTCCTAGAGGCAGTGTGATCACTGTTGCAATCAATACCATCAACATTGATCCGACAATTGCGTGTCCGACCCCGCCCATGTTGAGTTCATCATCTGGCGTAGTAACTCGCATGTCACCAAACAAATACCCTACGTAGAGGCCGTGAAAACCCTTCGTTACGAGGCTGAAGAAAATTGACATCCATGGCGCAAAAGCCACCACTGCTCCCGCGCCAATAACGGTTGAGACAATCGCATTTGTTGACTTTGCTTTGCCGATGCCTCGCGAACGAAAAATCGTGAGTAATAACACTTCGATAAAAAACACCATCGCAAAACCGTCTGGGCCAGCAACACCAGTGACCATCACGATCGCATATGCCGCAACGGCAAGTGCCAGATAAACCAAAGCATCGCGACGTTGCTCAGCGCGCGGCTTGTGCCACGGCTGTGTTGGTGTTGCTTCCACTACCTGAATAGCGAGGTCGCTAGTTGTGTTCATGCTTGGGCCTTCGCGGTGCGCTGCACTACCGATGTGGCAGCCATATTGACCGTAAGAGTGAGCAGGAACAGCACAAAACCTGCAGCAAGTAGTGCCTTCAATTCGTATGGGGTTGCTTCGCCAAACTTCGTAGCAATCAGCGATGCAATGTTGCCGCCTTCTGATTCGAGAATGTTGAAGTTGTATTTGAATACGAGATTCAACAGCAAATACACCGCAACTGTTTCACCAAGCGCACGACCGAGACCGAGCATCGCGCCGCCCACTACACCGCTGCGACCAAATGGCAAGACCACTGCACGGATGGCGCCCCAACGTGTGCCGCCGAGCGCGTAACACGAGTCGATGAGCTCGCGCGGAGTGCGCGAATACACCTCGCGAGAAACCGAGGTGATGATCGGAACAATCATCGCTGCAAGCACGAGTCCGGCAATGAATGGTGATCGACCAAAGATGCCTAGTTCGTTATTGAACAGCGGAAACCAGCCGAGATAGTGGCTAGTGAGCGCTGCCCACCTCTCACCCATTGAGGAAAAAACTTGCACTCCCCACAAACCGAAAAACAACGACGGAATTGCTGCTGCAAGATCAAGCATCGACACAAGCGTGCTCTTTATTTTTACTGGCGCAAAAAACTCCATGTACAAAGCACCCGCAATTGAAAGCGGCACCGCAAAGAAGAGTGCGATCAACGACGTGACAATTGTGCCGGCGAGCATTGGTCCAATTGAAAACTCAGCCGGAATAATTCCATCTTCACTGCCAGCAGTCCAGTTGGTGCCAGTAATAAATTTTGGACCCATGTCGCGGAAGATTTCGACACCGCGCGCAAACAGAAACAGCCCGATGAGAGCTAAAACCAGCAAAGACGTAACAGCACCAGCCGTAACTACACGACGAAAAATGCGGTCACCCAACGAATAGACAACATGCATCTCGCGCTTTTGCGGCACGATTTGAGGCGCAGAAATCGAACTGGGTTCACTCACCCCAAAAGTGTGTCAGTGCCAGGTAATCCCTAGATGATCGCTAGGTGAACGATGGGTGAACTTACCCATCGATCACAGTATTGGTGCGCCTTTTAGAGCGCTGAATTAGGCCTTGGCAGCCTTGAAGCCCTCTTCGAGGTCAGCCAAAATGTCTTCGATGGTCTCGAGACCAACCGACAAGCGCACCAGACCCGGGAATACTCCCGTTGACTTTTGCTCTTCTGGAGACAACTGACTGTGCGTCGTTGATGCTGGGTGGATCACAAGGCTTCGCACGTCGCCGATGTTGGCAACATGGCTATGCAAGGTGAGGCCTGCCACAAACTTCTGGCCGGCTTCGACGCCACCTTTAATGTTGAACGCAAGCACAGAGCCGTAGCCCTTGCCCTTGCCGTACTTCTTTGCACGCTCGTGCCACTTGCTCGTGGTGAGACCTGCATAGAACACTTCTTCAACCTGTGGATGCTTGGCCAAGAACTCACCAACTTTTTGTGCGTTAGCCCAGTGGCGATCCATGCGGAACGACAGTGTCTCGAGCCCTTGCAAGAAGTTGAATGCATTGTCTGGAGTAGTTGCCATACCCAAGTCGCGCAACATCTGCACGCGAGCTTTGATGATGAACGAACCGTGACCAAGTGCTGGCCAGTATGCGAGACCGTGGTACGACGGATCTGGCTCGGTGAAGTTTGGAAACTTATCGTTTTGACCGAAGTCAAACTTGCCACCGTCGATGATTGCTCCACCGATTGATGTGCCGTGACCGCCAATGAACTTGGTGAGCGAATGCACAACGATGTCTGCGCCCCACTCGATTGGACGAATCAGGTACGGGGTTGGAACGGTGTTGTCGACGATGAGTGGCACGCCGGCTGCGTGTGCAACTTTGCTGATGCCTTCAATGTCGAGAATGTTGTTGCGCGGGTTGGCCAATACTTCGCCGTAGAACAACTTGGTGTTTGGCTGTACTGCTGCCTTCCACTGATCGAGATTGTCTGGGTCTTCAACGAACGTGACATTGATGCCCAACTTTGGCAACGTGTAATGGAACAAGTTGTAGGTACCGCCGTACAAACTTGGCGATGCAACGATGTGTGAGCCTGTCTCGGCGATGGTGAGAATCGCAAGCAACTCTGCAGACTGACCTGAGCTCACTGCAAGTGCACCTGGCAAACCAACTGCAGTTGCAGTGCCGCCTTCAAGTGACGACAAGCGTGCTTCAAGCACACCTTGCGTTGGGTTCATGATGCGCGTGTAGATGTTGCCGATCTCGGCAAGCGCAAACAAGTTTTGTGCGTGTTGCGCATCGCGAAACACGTAGCTCGTGGTGCGATACACAGGTACGGCGCGCGCACCAGTGGTTGGGTCGGCAACTTGGCCGGCGTGAATTTGACGTGTTTCGAAACCCCAGTTGTTTGTCATGCAAGCACCCTAGAGGGCAATTGTTGACCAAACAACTCGGGATTAAAAAACTCTTTATCTATAGGCTTATTAGCCTGTTTAGGGCTGAATAAGGCTTTGTCAGCCTCCAGAAATCTCGGAAACTTTCTTCTTGCCCTTGGAGATCCACGGCATCATTGAGCGCAGCTGAGCACCAACCTTTTCGATTGGGTGACTGCGACCAGCATTCTGCAACTCGGCGAAACGCTTGCGGCCACCGTCGCTCTCTGCGATCCACTCTTC
>WLKU01000059.1 GCA_009701105.1 Actinomycetota bacterium
GATTTTCCTTCAACTCGGCTGCCAATTTACGATCGTGCTCTTGGTCGACACCGCGCTTACGAGTGCCCGCAATTGGTCGACTCACCACTTTGCCATCGCGCAACTGCACCAACGGCTCGGGAGAGCTACCAACAATGGTCAGTTCGGGATGCTTGACGTAATACATATACGGACTTGGGTTGACCTGACGCAACACGCGGTACACATCAAACGGATCGGCATTCAGTCGAACATCAAATCGCTGCGAGAGCACGACCTGAAAAATATCGCCAGCCTGGATGTACTCTTTTGCGGCTAACACTGCACGCTGATACGAGTTGCCGTTTTTTGTTGGATCAAAATTCGATTTATAATCTTCCGCCCTTGGAGGTTCAACTGCCACATACGACAACGGCTTTGTTAAGTCTGCTACCGCTTCTTTAATTCGCTCAATCGCAGCGTCATAGGCAGCATCGATCTCGATGTTGTTGAGTTCGATCAATGGAACACTCTCCAGCATGTAGACGCGCTGTCTCCAATGATCAAACGCCGCAAGCGAACCGATCACACTGATAGTCGCATCTGGCAATTTGCGATCATCGCGCGGTGTGTTTGGCAAATGTTCAACCTCACGCACAATGTCATAACCCAAAAAGCCCATGAGTCCGCCCTGAAGCGGCGGCAGTTCTTCCATAACGGGTGCCTTGTATATCGAGAGCAGCGATTCCATCGCAGCCAACATGCCCTTGTCCAGCACGACACCATCCGGTATCTCTCCTGTTGTTGTGATCTGACCATCGCGCAAAACCAAAGTCGCTAACGGATTACGACCAACAAACGAATACCTGCTCCAGCGCTCGCCATTCTCGACCGATTCAAGCAAAAACCCTGGCTCGTCACCGACAAGTTTCATATATGCAGCAACAGGTGTCTCCATGTCGGCCAACACTTCTGTCCACACAGGCACAACGGTGTGGGCAATGGAGAGCAAATGAAAATCTTCGCGGCTTGGAAAAAAATTCATCAGATGTACAGCCCAGTGCTTGCTTCAATACGAGTGGCAGCAACTGCATGAATATCACGCTCTCGCAACATGATGTAGTCCTGTCCACCAACCTCGACTTCGTAGCGATCGTCTGGGCTGAACAACACACGATCGCCTGTTTCTGCTGCGCGCACGTTTTGCCCCATGGCCACTACTTCGGCCCACACCAACCGTTTGGCTACCTGTGCTGTTGCCGGAATCACGATGCCACCGTGAGAACGTCGCTCATTTTCGCCTTGGGGTATGCGCACCAACAAACGATCATTGAGCATTTTGATTGGAAGTTTTTCGGGTGCTCCAGTCACGGTCGTCAGGGTACTAGCGCCCTTGGCGTGCCGCACGTTGCACAAGCCGTAGAGCAGTATTGAGCCCCCGCTCGGCTTCATAAATTGCAGTCAATAGGTCGTCTCCCGCGTCTGCATTCTTTGGGTCACGTATTGCCATCAGTCGCGACGCACCGAGCGAAGACAATCGTTCTCTGCAACGGTCGAGCGTGTCGGCGATTGCGGCCAGTTCGGCTTTTGTGCTCTCGGTGTTTGCTGCGCCATCGGTAGAGGTTTTTTTTGGCATCGTTATTTGGCTTTCTTTATTTTCTTTAATTTTCCATATGGCATCTCTGACGATGGACAGATATCTGCGAGTTCGCACACATCACACTTTGGCTTCTTCGCATCACACACCCGACGCCCATGCAAAATGAGTCGCAAACTAAATCCACCCCAGTCTTTCGGGTCAAACATTGCATTCAACTCGTATTCAACTTTGACAGGATCCTCTTCTTTGGTCAGACCAAGTCGACGCGACAGTCTTCCCACGTGCGTGTCTACGGGTAGCCCGGGCAAGTCAAACACCACACTGCGCAACACGTTTGCAGTCTTGCGACCAACGCCGGGCAGAGTCACCAAGTCTTCAATAGCGCTCGGCACTTCACCATCAAATCGCTCTATTACATTGCGCGCCATGCCCACCAAATTTTTTGCTTTGGTTGCATAAAAACCTGTGCTGCGTACAAGTTCTTCTACTCGCGCCACATCTGCAACCGCCATCTTTTGTGCCGTTGGAAATTCTGCAAACAGTGCAGGTGTCACCATGTTGACTCGTACGTCGGTGCACTGTGCCGACAAAATAGTGGCACTCAATAATTGAAAAGCATTTTCGTGAGTGAGTTCACAAATTGGCGCGCCATAAATGACTTTAAGTCTCTTCAATATTTCTGCTGAGCGATCAAGAATTTTTGGATTGGCTTTTTTAGTTGCTTTGGCTTTTTTAGTTGCCTTAGTTTTTTTTGTTGCAATGACTTTTGCCGCTGTCTTTGCGCGCGTTGGTGTAGTAGCCACAGTGCCGAACACTAGCGATTGGCGCAGATATCCTGAGAGTTATGGCATATCTCGACATCAAGAATCGATCTGCCACCGACGATCTCTCCGAAGTTGATGGCCTACTTCGAAGAGTCGAGCGCGCCGATGGAGTCCGGCCGCTTTCTGACCACCTCTGGATTGACCTGCGTCAAGGTGGTCGTCCTGGATTTGCCAGCCTCATTGCGTACATCCCTGGCCATGACCACCTCGTTGCCTACTGCCAGGTTTCTCGTGGCAACGATTCGTGGTCACTCGATTTAATTGTCGACCCGCACCATCGCTATGACATGGCATCAATTGGTCCAGAGATGCTTGCAGCCGCAATAGAAATAATCTCCGACGAAGGTGGCGGGCAAGTGTATTGGTGGGTGTATGAACCAACCCAAGTTCATCAACAACTTGCAAGCAGTGTCAACTTTGCCATCGGTCGCACCGTCACCCAGATGCGAGTCAATCTCCCACTCAGCCAAGATGTGCTGAACAATGCAAAGCAGATTGAGACATGCGCTTTTCGTGTTGGAACAGACGAACAATCTTGGCTCGATGTAAACAACCGTGCATTTAGCGACCACCCAGAACAAGGTGGATGGACAAAAGAGATTCTTCAATCGAGACAACAAGAACCGTGGTTTAGCCCAAATGGTTTTTTGTTGCACCACATTGACAACAAGTTGGCAGGATTTTGCTGGACGAAACTCCATCTCGAAACACAACCCGTGTTGGGAGAAATTTATGTCATTGCCGTTGATCCCGACTTTGTGGGCAAAGGCCTCGGGCGATCACTGACTGTGGCAGGCCTGCAACATCTAGCCAAACTCGGCACCACTGTGGGCATGTTGTACGTAGATAACCAAAACAGCATTGCACTCAACATGTATACGGCTCTTGGTTTTACAAGCCATCACCAGCAGTGTGCATTTGTTGGCGATGTGCACTAGTTTTTAGCGCATGCCAACTCTCAAAAACCCAGAATCCGCGTCACTTCCCCGCTGGTCGGTTGCTGATGTGCATGAATCTTTTTCGTCACGTTCATTTACCGATGCGATGGAACGCGCTGGAGCAACAGTGTCGCGCATGGAGCAACTCTTCGACCAACACAATGTGCGAGCCATCGAGCCGCGCGCACCACGTGAAGCCGATGGTCAAGCAGCAGATGCCGTAATCAAATCATTTAACGCGACAGTTGAAGAGTCCGAGATCTTGGGTGCATACATTTACGCAACCGTCAGCACCGATTCGCGTCACGAACAGGCTCAAGGCTTGCTCAGCGAACTTGAGACCTTGGATGCACGAGTATCGCCCCTGCTTGCACGCCTTGCGGACTGGGTTGCGTCGTTGGGTGCTGATGCGCTTGCAACAGTCAGCGTTGAGGCTCGCGAACACCTCGGTCCATTGCAACGCCTTCAGGCCCGCAGCGAGCATCAGATGTCGGAAGCCGAAGAGGGTTTGTATTCCGAATTAGGTACGACAGGTTCGTCAGCTTGGGGTCGCCTACAAGGAGACCTCACTTCGCAACTCAGTGTTGACGTGCAACTTCCAAGTGGCACCACCAATATGCCGATGGCCGCAGTGCGCGGTCTTGCAACAGATGGCGACCTGGCGACACGCAAGGCCGCATATGACGCAGAGATGCAAGCATGGCCAACTATTGCAGTTGCTTGTGCCGCCGCAATGAACTCGATCAAGGGCGAAGCTAACACCGTCAATCGTCGACGCAACTGGAATTCGCCACTCGATGCATCGCTGTATGGAAATAGCGTCAGCCGAGCAACATTTGATGCAATGCAGTCAGCAGTGCACGCGTCACTCCCCGACTTTCGTAAATGGATGCGCGTCAAGGCACAACTCGCCGGAGACACCAACGGCTTGTCGTGGTGGAACCTCTTTGCTCCTCTCTCGGTCTCACCTGGTGCAATCTCATGGGATGAGGGAATCAGTTTGGTCAAAGGTGCATTTGCCAGTTACAGCGATCAACTCTCGAACCTCGTTGACCGCTCGCTATCCGAGCAATGGATCGATGCCGAACCAAGAAGCGGCAAAGTTGGTGGCGCGTTTTGCATGTCGTTCGTAAAGGACCGATCGCTTGTATTGCTTAATTGGAGTGGAAGCGTTGACTCTGCACAAACCACCGCACACGAACTTGGCCACGCATATCACAACACACAGCTAGCCGAGCGCACTGCGCTACAAAAACGAGTACCAATGGCACTTGCCGAAACTGCAAGCATTTTTTGCGAAACGCTTGTTGTCGAAGAAGGTTTACGAAAACTGCAAGGTGATGACCGTCTTGCGCTGCTCAACGTAGACCTCATCGGCGCATCCCAAGTTGTCGTCGACATTCACAGCCGTTTCCTTTTTGAAACCGAAGTTTTCGCCAGGCGCCAGCACCGCACACTTGGCGTAAGCGAACTGAATGAGATCATGCTCTCGGCTCAACGCGATGCCTATGGTGACGGCATTGATCAATCGACAGCCCACCCTCACATGTGGGTACTCAAGCCGCATTATTACGGCAGCCACTTTTACAATTGGCCATATACGTACGGCCTACTCTTCGGACTCGGTTTGTATGCGCGTTTTCAACATGATCCGGAGCATTTCCGTAGCGGCTATGACGATGTGCTTTCACGAGCAGGCATGGACACAGCTGAGCAACTTGGTGCCGCGTTTGGACTTGATGTGACTGACGAAGCATTTTGGACAGCGAGCCTCGATGTGCTTCGCGCACGGATGACCGACTTCAACACGCTTGCACAAAAGCACTTGTAAACTGACTCAATGGTCAGTCTTTACGATGCATCGCGCGAAGACATCACCACCCTCTTAGAAGGTCAGCCAGCGTTTCGAATTAAGCAAGTCTGGGAAGGCCTGTATCAGCAATTTATTGAGCCAACACAAATGCTCACGCTTCCAGTTGCCCTGCGCAACAAGTTGAACGAACAGTTTCCGCCAGCGCTCAACCTCACTTCAGTGAGCGTGAGCGATAAGGGAGACACCACCAAGTTCTTGTGGTCTCTTGCCAACGGTGGACACCCGATTGAAACCGTGTTAATGCATTACAAGGAGCGTGCAACGGTTTGTGTAAGCACACAAGCCGGCTGTGCGATGGCCTGCGGTTTTTGCGCTACCGGCCAAGCAGGCTTTACCCGCCATCTCACGAGCGGGGAAATTGTGGAACAAGTTGTTCGCGCAGCCCGCGAGAGTGCCAAGAAAGAACAACGCGTAGCAAACGTGGTGTTCATGGGCATGGGAGAACCGCTTGCCAACGAAGAAGCAGTGTGGGGTGCTGTCGAACGCATGCACCACGACATTGGTATCTCTGCTCGTCACCTCACCATTTCGACTGTCGGCATTATTCCTGGCATTCGTGCGCTCGCACAACGACCATTGCCTGTCAACTTGGCGGTGTCGCTGCACGCAGCGCGCGACCCATTGCGCGATCGTCTAGTACCCATCAATAAGCGTTACCCCATCGCCGACTTGGTGCAGGAGTGCGCAGATTATTTGCGCGTTAAAAATCGTCGCGTCAGTTTTGAGTGGGCCATGATCGAAGGCGTAAACGATCAACCCCAAGATGCCAAAGAACTCGCAAGGTTGTGCAAGCGCTTGCGCCCATCTGCGCACGTCAATTTAATTCCGCTCAATCCAACACCGGGGTGGCCAACCAAAGGCACTTCTGCGCAAGGCGTGCGCGATTTTGCAGAGCAACTCGAAGACTTAGGCATCAACGTGACTATCCGTCGCAATCGTGGCACCGACATCGACGCTGCATGCGGACAGCTTGCCGCTGGTCAACCAATCAAGCTGTCGTCAAAGCGCGAAATCCCTGCAACGTAGTTACAAAATTGTTTACGCTTGCAAAACGGCTAGGAGCCGCTCGCGTCCTTGCGCAATCTGATCTGCAAGTAACCGCTCCAATACGCCGCCCGTAAACAACGTGCCGCCGTAATGCAGGTTGACTGTGAGGTTTGAGCCAACACTGGTAAGCCCAACTTGCGCAGTCAACACCCACGGCGAATGCTTGCGTCCATCGGTCTCTCGGCGTTCAAACACCACAATGTTGGGGCTCTCACATACAGATTGCACCATGCGTAAGCGCTTTGATCGAGCAAATGGCCCCACTTTGCCCCGCAATTCAACCAGCCAAGCACTCATCCCATCTGACCCAATTGGTTCGACCGTTACTTTATGCACAATGTTGAGCCAGTGCGGATATGTCGTGAGATCGGCAACTGCCGCAAAGAGTTTTTCTACGCCAACAGGTGCTTCAACAGTTGCAGTGACGTCCACGAGATTTGTCTATCAGAGATCGTTTATCAAGGTATATCGAACTCATTGAACGCTTCACGTTCAAGTTCGACTGCAGGTACATCATCAACTTCATCATCAACAACTGGTCGTGGATATTCAATTGTTTCATCAAGACCGAATGCACGACTCAGTAATTTACCTTTTGGTCGCAACACTCCGCCCAAGTCATCGGTGCGATCAAACTGTGGAGTCCACGGCATGGCTTTTGTTTCCTCAAGGTCTGCGTCGCGCACAACTGGCTTGGCGGCTGGTGCTCGAACTTCTTGAACTTCTTCCACGTCTTGTTTGTCGCTCTGAAACAACATCGGTCGAACTACTGGCTTCTTTTTCGTCTTTGTTTCAGTCGCTGACTTTTTTGCACTTGCCTTCTCAGGCGAAACACCTGATTTGGGTGTCTTGAATAACCGCGGTGGATCTTCTCGGCGATCATCAATTGACCAACCTTTTGGCACACTCATTCGGTCGCCGTGAGTAACGCACAACGCACTTCGACGCTCATCTCCAACTACTTCATAGTTCTGGAGTGTCAGCAGCAAACTGTGCGGATCAATAATGTATTCAACTGCCGCTGGTTGCGCACATCCTGGTCTTTCGCACTGCTGAGCCACGACTAAACACTAGTTCTCGTGGGCGATATGGGCCTCGATCCCACGACTTCCACGATGTGAACGTGGCGCTCTTCCGACTGAGCTAACCGCCCGAGGCTGTTGAGGTTACAGCCCACTATTGGCTCGGTACAACGCACGCCTGACCCATTCCTTGCCGGTCCCGTATCGCTTCCGTATCGGATGGGCATGTCATGTCAAAACCGATCAATTGCCGCACAACTCCATAATGATCCACTTCGCACCCCACTTCAATGGCAAGTTTGTTGGCGTCAACGACGACACACGATCCCGATTGCAACAAGCCGTCTGGTTTTGCTGGAGCAATCGGATCACTCAGCACATTGAGTACCAGCACACCTGCAATACCGATCACAAGAATCCATCCGATCAGACCTTTGGGAAAATTTCCACGCACGATAGGAGTCGGTGGAAA
>WLKU01000006.1 GCA_009701105.1 Actinomycetota bacterium
GAGTGATGGCGGCGCGCTCTGGGCAACGATCGATTGTGAGCATCAACGAGGCGTCGCACCTGCGCTAGATAAGCGGCGAGTACTTGCGGTGCACGGCCTGGGCCGAGACCCCCATGGCGATACCGATTTTGCGCCAAGAGACATTGGCCTTGCGGGCAGTCTTTACCGATTCGAGAATCTGATCTTCGAAAATTGCCCTCTCAAATCGAATTTGGAAGAGAGCGCTTTCTGATGGCGTCAGTAGGTGTGCGTTCTTGATATCAAAGTTTTCGAACATCGCTGAATAATCGCGCGTGGACTTGGACTTTTTATGGTTCATCGTTTTAGACATCTGTTACCTCAGGTATTTCTCTTGTGCTCGCATTGCATGAACGATGATGAAACTGTCGCCTTCTTCGAATGTGCCGATCTCCAGTAAATTTCCACTGAAGTCTGGGCCGATAGTGATTGTCATGTCGCCGTTACTAAAGCGTCGTAGGTGCAAACGCATTGCGTGAAACATCTCATCTGGAGTAACCCCATGTTTGTATGCGCTGCGATGGATTGATGTCATGAGTTTATCAACATATGTTGACGGTCGTCAAAAGGCCGGAAAGTATCTATGCCTCAGATGTGGAGATGGATTCGGGGTTTATGCTGCGTGCAACACGGCTGGTATAGGTTGAGGTCATGAAACTTGGACCAGGACTTACCTTCTCGTGGAAGCGTGCATTGGGTGTAACAAAAGCCAAACGTAAGATTTCGCGTGCAGCTGGCATTCCACTCACAAGATCAGGCCGACGCAGCAAGCTCGGTCGTTGGATGGGAATGAAATAAGATTTCGGGGAGGATCGCGCATACGTGTGGGTTATATGTTGCGAAGTTAGGATTAAGAGTCCCAAGGAATTGTCGCGCTCCATACGCCCTGTGCGGGCATTTGGTTAGTTGTTTAATGATTTAGTCTCTTAAAACCACTTACTCTTCGGGTATCGGTAGCGTGACCCATTCATGGGAAACATGCTTGGTGCAATCGGGTTGGTGCTTGGGCTACTTGTAGCCCCAACCGTCTCTGCCACACCCACTGTACGGCCAACCAAAAAAGAAGCACTACTGGTTGGTGACTCGGTCATGTCGATCTTGTTGCATACCGATGCGGCGCTCACATTGCTCGAGAAGGAGCATCCATTTTTGTTGCGCTCGGTGCCGTGTCAGCGCTTGATCTTTGAAGGATGCAAGCCAATTGCGAAAGACAGTTCGCTCAAGATGTTGCAGATGAACAAAGGCAAGTTTTCAAACGTCGTGGTGGTGAGCACCGGATATAACGACCTTGACGACGCCAACTTTGCGCGAGCTGTGCGCGCAATTACGAGCGAAGCCAAGCAACAGGGTGTTGAAGTGCTGTGGCTGACCTATCGGCAAGCAGGCAATGTACGCATGAAGAGTGTGTCGTACAACCGTCAGTTGTTTGAGTTGGCAAAAAAGATTGACAACCTGCACATCTTGCGCTGGTGCGATATCAGTAATGGACACCCCGAATGGTTTACTGCTGACTCAGTGCACATGAATGCCACCGGTGGACTGGCATTGGCAAAGGCGATCTCGGCCGCCATTGGACAACTGACAACTACCTAAGGTTGATCTGCGACCATCTGGTGAGAGCTATACCGACGCACGTATTCCATTTGGTGCACGAGGGGCATCTGGCGGTACTCAATTTGTTCTTGCCACAAACAAAATGCACAAGGTTCATCGTCGGGTTGAAGTTCGCCTGACAGAGCCAAAGTTTTTAACTCTGCAAGCTCAATATCGGAGTAGATGCGGAATGGCACATCTACAACACGTTCAAAATAATCGAAGGGCTCAATATTTTCTGGATCTGCTGTTGTCGTATTCATAGTGTCACCTCAGGAATTTGTGTCGGGCCGGCATGGCATGGAATATTCGGACGGTATTTCGGTCGGTCGTGTAGCCGATTTCAAGGAGGTTTCCGTGACGGTTTGGCCCGATGCACATGACGAAGTTGTCAACATCAAGCGATCTTATTGCATGCCTATATGCATGGATCATGTCATCATCAGCAATTCCGTGCTTCCGAGCGCTTGCAAGAATTGCTGGTATCAACATAGTACCAAGACAAAGAGCGAACGGGCATGAAGAGGCATTTGTCTTGCATGTGTGCGGCAATCATCGAAATGTGACGCAGCTTTATCGTTGTGGAATTAGGGTTGTTGCGTGAAGATTGTTGACGGACTCTTGTACTCACGAAGTCATGAATGGGTGCTTGTCGACGGAGAGTCGGCACGAGTCGGCATCACTGATCACGCACAAGATGCGCTTGGACAAATTGTCGATGTGCAATTGCCGTCAATTGGTGGTGCAGTTGTTGCGGGCAAAGCTGTTGCCGAAGTGGAGAGCAGCAAGAGCGTGAGCGACATTGGTTCACCGGTGAGCGGCACCGTAGTGCTGGTAAATGAATTGCTTGCTGATCAACCCGAGTTGATTAACTCAGATCCGTTTGGTGCCGGCTGGTTGTATGAAGTGCAACTCTCGTATGACGAAATGCTTGAGGGCTTGATGTCAGCAGATGAGTATCGAGCACTCACGCAATAACAATTGACTCATCAGTCGATGAAGAAGGTCCAGGAATATGTGCGCGATGCGTTTTCGCCATCTTTGATAAGCCAATAGCGGACACTGCCTTTGTGTTCGCCCTGAGTGAGTTCGGCAATCGGTGCGCCGGGTTGGGGAAGATAACTGATGATGTAGTTGCCTACGTCAAAGATTGCAGTGGGGGGCAAGTTGACTTGTGCGCCGGGAGCAATTTGTTTTCCTGTAGCAACAACTTCGTCGAGACGAGTTGTTGGCAACTCGATGCCATCGATTGTCAATGTTGCGGTGTACCCCTCGATGAAGTCGACAATGATTTGTGATTGTTGGAGAACTTGATCGCCTTGACCCGGAGAAATTTGTTCGATTGCCTCAGGAAGATTCGATGCATCGCGCCCAGAGAGCCCTGTGCTCATGCCGATAACGAACAACACGAGCCCAGCAGAAATACCAACACTGATGATGAGCAATTTGTAGTCAATTTTTTTCACTGCTCTATTCTCGCCGATTTTGTAGACAGTTCAAGAGTTTTGGGGCAACAGTCACATGACACTCGCCAAAAAGGGCTTTACTGGACTATGTTTAATGGCTCATGAGTAGACAAGATCCATTGGTGGGCGCATTGTTTGCCAACCGATATCGCATCGGTGATTCTCGAAGTGGGGGATCTGGCGAGTCGTCGGTATATGACGCAACAGATGTGCGAAGCCACAAACGTGTAGTGATTCGTGTGTCGACCGCACAGTCCCTCATTGACTTGGATAGCGGCGTTGTGCTGGTTGCCGATGCGGTTGAATTGTTTAAACGGCAAACCCAAATGCTCGCGAGCATGTCGCACCCTTCACTTGCCTCGATTGACGACTGGGGCACGCAAGAGGTTGACGGAACGTTGTATGCCTTTACGGTGCTTGAGCATTATGCGGGTGGTACGTTGCGCGAGATTTTGGATCGGGGCCGCAGACTTACTCCATCTCAAGCGCTTGCCGTTGGGCTCGATGTATGTCGAGCATTGCACTTTTTGCATGGCAAAGGATGGGTGCATGGCGACGTGCGACCCGCAAATATATTTTTAGGTGATGATTCGCGAGTGAGGCTTGCGGGTTTGGGCTTGAAGCGCATTGTGCACTCTGAGCAAATGAGTATTGAGCAAGCCAGTTATGCAGCACCAGAGATCGCAACTGGACAACAACCAACAGAGCAGAGCGATGTGTATTCGCTCGCACTCACATTGCTTGAAATGATTACAGGAACATTGCCATTTGTGGGTGACACCGCTGCAATCACACTTGCAGCGCGTATTGACAAATTGCTGCCAGTATCGGCCGATTTGGGCCCGATTGCTGCACCGCTTGAGCGTGCTGGAAGGCCTGAAGCAAGCGAGCGATTTAGTGCGATCGACTTTGGTCGCGCGTTTGCTGCGATTGCCGACAAGATGCCGATGCCGCTACCTATTGAGCCGCTTGAGTCGAAGAGTTTTGAGGCAGTAATAGAGGAAAAGATTGTTGATCGAACGGGAGAGATTGCGCGACCTGTGGTGCCAGCTTCTGCATCGGAGCAAAAGATGATCATTGATAATTCGGACGAACCGATTTACATCGCGAATCCTGCCGAGATCAAGCGGCACAAACGGATAGTTGCAATTGGTGCAGTGGTGGCCTTGTTGATGGCTGGTGGCATCTCGTATCGAATCTTTGCAAAGCGTTCTCATGAGGTGCCGGTAATTGCCGAGATGAATGAAGGAGAAGTGCGCAATTTGGTCGTGCCGTTTAAGTGGACCATTGTTGTGACAGCCGAGCGCAGCGACGAGGTGCCCGCTGGCAATGTGATCCGCACCGAACCGGCGACTGGCGAGTCATTGGAAGAGGGCAAAACATTGACTCTCGTCATCTCGCAAGGACCATCGCTTGCGCAATTGCCAGATTTAGTTGGTAAAACTCTGCAAGAAGCTGTTGATGCGTTGACGGCGCTCGAGCTTGTGCCTGCTCAAAAAGATTCGTCAAGTGAAGACGTTGCTGCAGGCTCTGTTATTTCATGGTTAGTACCAGAGCAGCCGAGTTTGGTACCCGGAGACAAAGTGTTGCGCGGAACAGCCATTGATGTGTTGATATCGACGGGGCCCGCTCCGCGTGAGATGCCATCGCTCATAGGGATGACTCTTGAACAAGCGCAGACAGCGATGAATGAATTGCGCTTGGTGTTAGTTGAGACACCAGCTGCCAAGAGCAATGCTGCGGCTGAGGGTTTAATCGGTGCGCAGTCAGTTGTGCCAGGAACTCAGATCGCTCGTGATGCACAAGTTGCCTACTCGCTTTCGCTCGGACCAGATTTAGTAGAGATGCCGCGAATCATTGGCAACAGTTTTGCAACGGTAGAACCAAGGCTGCTTGAAGCAGGATTCGTTGTGGGAAAAGTCACAGGTAAACCAAATTACAAATTGCGCAAGGCATTTGTGGGTGACAAAGCGATTACTAATGGTGATCAGGTGCCACGCGGCGCAACAATTGATCTTGTCTTTCCTTAAGACAACAACATTGATGCGGTAGCGGCATTATCGTAGAAGAGTGAAAAACAACGAGCACCTTGCAAAGTCGCTCGATGATGAAGCCGGAATTATTGACTCTGGTGGTGTTGACGAGATTTCAATCATCCCTTGGTCGCGCTTGCTTACGGGCAAAGTTGCAAAGACTGTTGGTTTAACGCATCGCAAAGCAACACTTGCAGTGCTGCTGGCATCGGTATTTACCGTCAGTTTTACGATCACTCTGCTGGTGGTATCGCTCAAGACAGTGGCCGACAGTCTTGGTAGCAGTGTGACCGTGCTGAGTTGGACAATTACTGCACCGCTTCTGGCATTTGGTGTGGTTGGGCCTGCATTCGGAAAATCGGGCGACTTGTGGGGTCACAAGCGCATGTTTGTTGGGGGGTTGTTCTTTGCTGGAATTTTCTCGCTAATCAGTGGTTTTGCTTGGAGCGCGGTTTCGCTGATTGTGTTTCGCACTTTGTCGGCCGCAGCGGGTGCTGCGACAGGGCCTGCAGCAATGGCCTACATCAACCGCATGTTTCGTGCCGACGAACGAGTGCGGCCACTTGGGTATTGGAGTTTTGTAACCGCCGGCGCTCCTGTGCTCGGTGTTGTTGCAGGTACGCCGCTCGTAGAGATTTTTGGTTGGCGCGTGATCTTTTTGGTGCAAGCACCTTTATGCGTAATCGGCGCATTGGTGTCGTTTAGATTGCTGCCCGACACTGATCGCCAAGAGAACGTGCGCTTTGATGTGAAGGGTTCTGCAACTCTCGGAGCCGGATCGGTGTTGATATTGCTCACAATCAACCGCGGCAACTCATGGGGTTGGACAAGTGCGGCCACATTGGCTAGTGGTATTGCTGGCGCCGCAGCATTGTTGATTTTTTATCAGATCGAAAAGACTGCATCCGATCCACTGATCCCCGTCAAATGGCTGCGCACTCGTAACGTAGCGTTTCCTGTTGCGACACAGGGCCTCATGAACATGGCGTACATGGGAAGTTTTTTGCTTCTTCCGCAGTTGCTTGAAAACGGCCTTGACTACAAGCCATCGCACATTGGTTGGCTAGTGATTGCTCGACCACTCACTTTTTCGTTGATCGCACCGATGGCCGGATACATAGTGGGCAGAACAGGCGAGCGCAACACTGGCATGGCGGGAGCAGGAGCAATATTGATCGCCATGATTGTGATGCACGGAATTGGTGTAGGAACACATGACTGGGTGATTGTGTTGAGCCTTGCATTAACTGGTTTTGGGATGGGCATTGCAGCACCGAGCCTGACAGCACTACTTGCAGCATCGGTAAAGTCGAGCGATATGGGTGTTGCAAGTGCAATGCAGCAACTGATGTCGCAAATGGGTGCGGTGATGGGTGGAGCATTAATGATCAGCGTGCACGACATCACTGAAAAATCTGGAAAAGTTGTGAGTTACTCCAACGGTTTACTTGTGGGAGTTGTATGCGCAGCGCTCGCAATAGTTACTGCAAGCTTGGTGCGCTCAGTAGATCGCAGTGCGAATACCGTCTAGTTTTATTGCAGCAAGGTAATGGCGAGAATTTCGGCGGCGACTTGTTCGGCTAGATCATTCGCTGGCATCACCGATGGCATCATCAACATCTTGGAGACATCACCTTCAACTTTGATGCGACCCGACATAAACGCTTGCATGCCAGCCTGTGGGTCTTGATCAAAAAATACCTTGTGTGCGGTTTCGTAGTCGGTAGTCACCGTGAGGTCTGGTTTATCAATATGACCGAGGTCCATTACCAATACACCTGTTGATGTGTCGATGTGGCTTCTGATCTCGGTGTCACTAAATGGAACCTTGGTGATGACCTGGTTCATGCGAATGGAGATGGGGATTTTGGGAACTTGGCCTTCGTATTTTGCGCGAATAATTCGTGCTTCAGTAATCCACTCTTCAGACAAAAACGGGTGAGGCATGGGAAGAACTTTAGTTGGAGTATTTGCGAATGGCGTCTCGTGTGGTGAGTGCCACAGTGCGAGCTGCTTGTGCAAAGTCGGTGCCATTACTTGCATAGAGCACTGCACGCGAAGAATTGATGATGAGACCTGTGCCTTTGGTGGTGCGGCCGGCTGTGACTGCCGCTTGGATGTCGCCACCCTGGGCGCCAATGCCAGGAACAAGCAAAGGCATTTCGCCAACAATGGCGCGCACCTCGGCTAACTCGGTTGGATATGTGGCGCCCACTACAAGAGCGCAATCGCCAATCATGTTCCACTTGGTTGCTGCAGTGCGTGCAATCACTTTGTATAACGGTTCGTTATCAATGAGTTGCGATTGAAACTCGGCACTGCCTGGGTTTGATGTGCGGCACAGCACGATGGTGCCTTTTTGGGGAGTGCGTAAAAATGGCTCGAGAGAGTCAGTGCCCAAATATGGATTGACCGTGACGGCATCGGCTTGATATCGCTCGTATGCTTCGCGCGCATAGAGCGTGGCTGTGTCGCCGATGTCGCCACGCTTGGCATCGAGAATGAGCACAATGTGTGGGTACTGCGTACGAATGTGGTCGCAGACAGCCTGCAACTGGGCTTCTGCACCAATGGCTGCGAAGTAAGCAATCTGTGGCTTAAATGCGCACACTGTGTCGGCGGTGGCATCGATGATGTCGATGCAAAACTTTTGTATGCCAAGTGGATCGGCTTTGAGATGTGCTGGAAGTTTGCTGATGTCTGGGTCGAGCCCCACGCACAATGCCGAATTACTAGTGGCCCACGCAGATGTGAGTTTGGAAGTGAAGCCCACGAGTACTTGTGCGTGTTAGTCGGTAATGGTGATGGCGCCAGTAGGGCACAAGTCTTCGGCAAGTTTTACTTTTGCTCGCAATGACTCGTCGGGGTTTTCTTGTAAAACATAAAGGAAACCGTCATCACGAATCTCGAACACCTCTGGTGCTTGATTGACACAACCACCTGTGGCAGCGCACATGTCGAAGTCAACAATTATCTGCATGTGATCAGACTAGTTGAGGCTGAGTTGTTTATGACTTGGGCGTGGTACCAAGAAACTCATTTGCAACAGCGACAATCCCATCAGTGTCAAGACGGTAGTGCGCGTAAAGGGCAGCTGGTGGGCCAACCGGAACGTGAATATCAGGAACTCCATGTCGGTAGAGGCGTGTATGACCAAATCCGCCGTCCATGAGGGCTTCCGCAAATGCGGTACCGAGACCATTCGTTCGATTGTGTTCTTCTACCGTCAGAATGTTTCCGTGCGATGCGATTTCTGAGAGTGAATCAAAATCAAATGGCTTTAATGTGTGAAAGTCGTAAACCGAAGCGTTGATCCCAGATGCAGCAAGTCTGGTTGCTGCTTCAAGCGATGGATACACCTCTGATCCAGTTGCAACAATTGCCAAGTCTGATCCAGAACGCAACTTGATGGATTTTCCGAAGACGAGTTTTGGTACCTCGCTATAAACTTCTGGATCACGACCGCGTCCTAGGCGGATGTACATTGCACCTTCGTGCGTGAGTGACTCGCGAAGAATTGCTCGAAGTTGGTTGGCGTCTGCTGCACAAACGACGGTTAAATCTGCGATTGTGCGCATAATTCCAATGTCTTCGAGACTGTGATGACTCGTTCCGTAAAATCCCATCGAAATTCCAGAGTGGTGGCCTACTACGCGTACTGGCAGGTGAGGGTAGGCACAATCTGTACGAATTTGCTCACAACCTAGAAGTGCGGCAAAAGCAGAAAAAGTTGCAGCAAACGAAATTCGACCACTTGCTGCAAGGCCTGCAGCAATTGAGATCATGTTTTTTTCAGCGATTCCCGTATTGAAGAAACGATTTGGGTGACGTTCTGCGAAGTCGGAGGATCGATTCGCTGCTGATAGGTCTGCTGTCAACACTACGATTCGTTCGTCATGATCGGCTAAATCTGCAAGTTCCTCTCCAAAAACAAATGCAGGAATCGCTTTTTTTGAACTGCCGTCAACAGATTTGGAATCCTTAAAAGTTGTGCCAACATTTGCGGTTCCACGAAAAAATTCACTTTGATCCTGGCTCTGAGACATGTTATTTCCTACTTTCCTGTTCCCGCGTGTAATCCACCGGATAATTCATTCAAGACATCTTCATAGTCCTGTCCAACGAGATTGCCGACGTGCCAGTGTGTGGAAAGTTCCATGCGCTTCACCCCACGACCTTTGATTGTTTTTGCAACGATGAGTTGAGGTGCACCGTCTGCAGAGCGTGGTAAGTCAGACATTGTGTCTAAGATTTCATCGAAATCATGTCCATCAATTGTCCTTGTTACCCAACCAAATGATGCAAAGCGTTCATCAATTGGTTCAACATTCATAACGTCCTTCACAAAACCATCAATGCAAAGCTGATTATTGTCGACGATCGCAACAAGATTGCCGAGTTTGTGATGTCCGGCAAACATGGCAGCCTCCCAGATCTGACCTTCGCAAAGTTCGCCATCGCCAAGCATGCACCATGTCTTGTGGTCGGATCCGCTGATTCTTCCAGAGAGAGCGATACCTGCGGCGATTGATAATCCATGGCCGAGTGACCCTGAGCTGAAATCAACTCCCGGAATCTTTTTCATATCTGGGTGGTCACCGAAAGGATTGCCAAATTTTGTGAACTCGTCCAAGAGCTTTTCGTCAAAAAAACCAAGCCGACCCAGAATTGGGTAGAGGCCAATAGCGGCATGACCTTTTGAGAGTACGAATCGGTCACGGTCTTCCCATTTTGGATTTTTGGGATCAATTCGTAATTCCGCAAAATACAACGCAGCAAAAAGTTCCGACGCAGAAAACGAGGAAGCGTAATGGCCTGCTCCCGCAATTTTTGAAAGTCTGACTGTTTCTTTTCGAGAGAACATTGCTTGTTCTTCGAGATGAGAAATAAGTGTTTCTCGTTCTGTACTTCCGCGCCGTGGAATCATTTCGCCTCCGTTATTTGATTTGACTTTGTACTAGTAAGCCCAGTTGGCTGAGTTGCAAATTAAGCAGTTCAAGTTGACGGTCAGGGGGGAAAAGTTCTGGATAAATAAGTGCCTGAAGTCCAAGACCGTCGAGAAATGCAACAAGAATGTCAGTCAGATTTTCGGCCGCTTGTGAAATGTGATTGGTGACTGCAATTTTTGTTACCAGTTCCAAAACAATTGCACGCCAACGGTCATGGTCGTTGTGTTCCAACCCTCTCAATTCTGGGTGTATTAACGCTCGACCCCAAAAATTAACGTCAAGAGTGAGTTCTACTGTTCTGTCATTGTCAATGGGAAGAACTTGGGCGAGGACTTCACGTAGAGCTAGGTCTGGCTCTGTATGAGAAATTATTTTGCTTATTCTTTTTGCAATTTGAGAATCTGCAAGTTCTAGTGCCTGTCGAAGGATGTCTTCTTTGTCGACAAAATAATGGGCGAGTGAACCGGCCGAGCAGCCAGCTTCTTTTGCTATTCCCCGGATGGTTGTTTGTTCTAGGCCGTCACGGGCAATTACTCGCAAAGCAGCCCTGAGTGCGTTCAGCCGTCTTTCGTCATACTTAGCTTCTTTATCCATGAACTCACCCGTTTCCTTTCCTGGGTGTTGTTAGCAATCTTTCACTTGACATTTGTCACCTATATCGGACATTATAAGACGGATGTCCGAATTACAAATCGGACAGTAAAAATTCACAAGTCGACAACGTTGGGGGAACGATCATTATGAAAGATGTTTATCAAGGATTAATCAGGGGCAAAAAGCGAAGCAAAATCGCAATGGCTGGTATCGCACTTGCGGCACTTGTAGTCGCCAACTGCGGTGGTAGCACCTCGAGTTCAACGGATACTGAAGTTGCGGCAGTAGAAACACCTGCTCGTGAACTGATTGTCGCTCGCGACATGGACATCAACTCATTGGATCCAGCTCGCACGTACTGCGACACTTGCCAGATCTATATGGCCGCAGCATACGAAACGTTGATCGGTCTGGATGTTAACGATCCCTCAATTCAGATTCCACGTATCGCAACTTCATGGGAAGGAAATGCGGATAACACTGTTTTCACTTTTCAATTGAATCCAGATGCGAAATTCGCTGACGGCTCAGCCATCACTTCTGCTGATGTGAAATGGTCATGGGAACGCCTTATGAACATTAAGGGTTCTGCTAGCTACTTCCTCGACGGGGTTACATCGGTTGAGGCACCAGATGCGGCAACAGTTGTGGTGACATTTTCTGCCGCAAACTCAGCATTTCTTGCAATTGTGAGCTCGACATACATGTCAATTGTGAATAGCAAGGTCGCAACTGAAGAGGGAAGTGCGATTGCTGCAGCCGGTGCTGACACTACTGACTTAGCTGAGCAATGGTTCTTTACGCACTCGGCAGGTAGCGGACCTTACACACTTGAGTCATACACCGAAGGTGACAGCTTGGTACTTGTTAGAAACGAAAGTTACTGGGGAACTCCAGCAGTATTCCCGAAGGTAACGATTAAACAAGTCAAGGATGCAAGTGCACAATTGCAGCTACTACAAAACGGTGATGCAGATATCGCCATGCAATTGAGTTTTGACTCAACCTCACAACTTGATGGGAATGCCAGTGTGGTGGCAACCCCTCAGGATTCGTACAACTATGTATATATAGCGCTGAGTCCTGGTGCAAAGGGTGCAGAAAATCTGAAAGATCCTAAGGTTCGTGAAGCGATCAAGCTTGCGATCGACTACGACGGAATGATTGATATCACCGTTGCAGGAAATGGCAAGAAACAAGCATCGCCAATTCCGAATGGCTTTACAGGAAGCGCAGATCTTGCCCTTCCAGCGCAGGATATTGAAAAGGCGAAAGCTTTAATGGCAGAAGCAGGCAAGGAAGCCGGTTTCTCTATTGATGCCATCTTTCCAAATGCAAACGTTTATGGTGTCGACTTCAATGTGATGATGCAAAAGGCTCAGCAAGATTTGAAGGCGATCAACATTGAATTAGTATTGCAACCTGTTGAGTGGGCTAAGTGGAGCGAGACAATCAAAGCAACTGGAATTCCAGTAACAGCGGTCTATTTTGCTCCTGATCACACCGATTCAAGTCAGTATGTTCAGTACTTTGGCATGATCGAAGGCTCATCTTGGGCTACACGTGCCGGTGGTGGAGCAGCCGGGAAACCAATTGCAAATGCAAAAGAGCAAGAACTACTTGCGAAAGCACTTGCTGCTGGAGCGGACACTAAATCAGGCTTGTATTCGCAACTTGGTCAAGAGTTGATAAATGATTTGGTCATCTTCCCAATGGTGAATCCACAATTGCTGCTTGCGTACGCAAGCGACATTGAAGGCATGCACTACAGCGCATGCTGCAACTTGGAGCTTGGCAAACTCACGCTCAAGAAGTAAAAATACACACAAGTTATTAGCGGTGGGGGCTGGCAGAGATGTCAGCCCCCACTAGTTATTGGGGATCGATGTTTCGTTTTATCGTTCGACGTTTAGTTGTTATGCCATTTCTGCTTTTTGGGATTGTCACTATTTCATTTGCAATTTCTCGATTTATTCCATCTGACCCGTTGATCTCGATTGTTGGTGAGCGGCAACTTAATAATCCTGTAGTTGTATTGGCTGCCAAGCAACGATGGGGTTTAGACAAGAGCATGTTTGGTCAATACACCTCGTACATGAGCAATCTTGCAAAGGGAGACTTAGGAATATCCTTTCGGACAAAAACTCCAGTTGTTGGTGACCTCATAGACAGATTGCCCGCCACATTCGAGCTTGCGTTTACCGCCATGTTTTTTGGAACGGTTGGTGGGGTTCTACTCGGAGTGCTTGCCGCGAGTAGGAGAAATAAAGTTGCGGATCATGTGAGTCGACTTTTTGCATTAGTCGGTTCGTCACTACCAGTGTTTTGGCTAGGGCTTGTTCTTCTGTACGTCTTCTATGCACGGTTTGGTCTAATGCCAGGTCCGGGAAGGCTCCCACCAAGGGTGGATGCTCCAAATGACATCACTGGTTTCTATCTTTTTGATGCAATCCTGAGTGGCGATTTCAGTTTGGTGTGGCCAATTATTCAGCGCCTGTTGTTACCAGCTTTTGCACTTGGTTGGGGATTGATGGGAATTATTTCTCGCTTAGTTCGATCTTCGATGTTGGATGAATTGCAGGCAGACTATGTGCGAACAGCGCGCGCAAAAGGACTGACAGAAAGAGTTGTTTTCTGCAAACACGCATTACGGAATGCATTACTTCCGGTGCTTACTGTTTTAGGTTTTTCAATAGCATCATTGCTGACTGGTGCCGTTCTCACAGAAACAATTTTTTCATGGAACGGTGTTGGCTCATATGCCGTATCTGCAACCAGGTCTCTTGATTACCCAGCGATAAATGGCGTGTGCATTCTCGGAGGGATCGTGTTCTTGATCTCAAATCTTATTACCGACGTGCTCTACGCATATGCGGATCCAAAGATCAGGCTCGCATGACGTCACATGTGGATCAGCCGCAATCTTTTTTGATTCGCGCATTCAATGTTGGGAGACGGCCGCAAGTTGCTTTCGGACTTGTCATAGCACTCTTCTGGCTTATTGTGCTCACAACCGTTTCGATTTGGGCACCTTACGACCCATTAGAGGCTGTTGGCACTCGGTTAATAGCACCAAGCATGACCCACTTACTTGGTACCGATGCACTTGGTCGAGACGTGTTCACGCGTGTTCTCTACGGTGCAAGAGAATCAATGCCAATTGCTGCTGCAGTTATAGTTTGCGCCACAGTTATTGGCACCTTGCTCGGTGCAGTTGCCGGCTATGCCGGAGGCTGGATCGACGCGATTGTTATGCGAATAACTGATGTCGTGATGGCATTCCCAGCGATATTGCTCGCCATGGCGATCTCGGCAGCACTTGGACCGGGACTACGAAATGGGTTCATAGCGATACTTATAGTTTGGTGGCCAATATATGCACGCTTGGTGCGCGGTCAAGTTTTATCAATTAAGCAACGCGAACATGTAGAGGCAGCTATTTCCATCGGCGCGACGCGGCGAAGGATTCTTCAAAAACATGTGATGCCTATTGCTATAACTCCAGTGCTAGTCAATGCAACAATGGATTTTGGTCAGGTAGTTCTCTTTCTCTCATCACTGAGCTTCCTTGGTCTTGGTGCACTACCACCTTCTCCTGAGTGGGGATCGATGATAACCGAAGGCGCAAAAAACTTTTATCAGTGGTGGATAGCAGTTGGACCCGGATTGGCAATTTTGACAGTTGTGCTCGGATTCAATTTTTTGGGTGATGGTTTGCGTGATGTACTGGATCCACGATCTAAGGGGGACAAGTGAATTCGTTGCTTTCGATCAAAGACCTTCATGTTTCATTTGGTCTTGGATCGGAGACTGTTGATGCGGTGAGAGGCATCAATCTAGAAATTGCACGCGGGGAAATAGTCGGAATAGTTGGTGAGTCGGGTTCTGGTAAGAGCGCTTCGATGCTTTCCGTCATGAGACTTCTCGCAACGACAGCAACCACTCGCGGTACCGTTCATTTTGCTGGCAAGGAACTATTTTCTGCAAGCAGCAAAGAGATGAGAGAAATTCGTGGTGGAAAAATCGGAATGATTTTTCAGGATCCGATGACTTCGCTCAATCCATCATTTCGAATTGGCTCACAGATAGCAGAGGCCATAATTCGACATCAACACGTATCGACCAAGACTGCGGTATCTAAGGCGACAGATCTCCTTGAAGTGGTGTCAATTCCGCGCCCGTCGGAGAGCATGTCACTATTTCCGCACGAAATGTCTGGCGGAATGAAACAGCGAGTCATGATTGCGATGGCGATCGCAAATGGTCCTGAGTTGTTAATTGCTGACGAACCAACTACCGCGCTTGATGTCACTATCCAAGCACAGATTCTAGAAGTGTTGAAAGGATTGCGGGAGACTCGTAATTTATCAATCGTCATTATCACGCATGATCTGGGTGTTGTGGCGGGACTTGCTGACAGCGTGAATGTGATGTACGCGGGTGAGATTGTTGAGTCGGGAGATGTGGAGGGTATTTTCTACAACTCCACGCACCCATACAGTCGTGGATTGTTGTCGTGCGTGCCTCGACTTGATATTCGTGAATCTGCGCTACATCCGATTGGTGGAGATCCGCCGAAGTTATCTGAGAGGACTCCTGGCTGCTCCTTTCAGCCGCGATGCAAAAATGCAATTGACTTGTGCGAAACGACAAGTCCCACCCTTCGATCATCAACTGTGACTGGCATGAAAGTGTCATGCCACAACCCGATGGAACTATCCACACAGATGAGTGAGTCAATCTGATGGCTGCACAGGTGATGGGAGGACCACTTGTTCAAGTACGCGATTTGGTGAAGACATTCGCCGGCAGGGGAACAGTTTTACGAAAATCAAAATCTCAAGTTCAAGCCGTTGCAGGTGTCTCTTTTGATGTGCTCGAAGGTGAAACCTTAAGTATCGTCGGCGAATCAGGATGTGGGAAAAGTACGACTGCTCGATGTGTAACACGAATATTGAAACCAACTAGCGGATCCGTAGTACTTTTTGGGACCGAAATTTCGCAGTCTTCTCAAGAAACTATTCGACCATTGAGACGTCAATTCCAAATGGTGTTCCAGGATCCGTACGCCTCACTTAACTCAACAATGACGGTGGAGGAAATTATTTCAGAGCCACTCATTGTGCACGGTTTTCCTGCACTAGAGATAAAAGAACGCGTGCTCGATGTTGTGCAACAGATGCACCTACACAAGTCGGATCTCACGCGCTTTCCTCACCAGTTCTCTGGGGGTCAACGTCAACGAATCGGTATAGCTCGTGCGGTGGTAATGCAACCGAAGTTTGTAGTACTCGACGAACCCGTAAGCGCGCTAGATGTAAGCATTCAAGCAGACATTATTCAGATGCTTGAAGGGCTCCAAGAATCACTGGGTCTAGCGTTTTTGATGATCGCACATGATTTGTCGGTTGTGCGCCATGTAAGCGATCGAGTAGCCGTCATGTATCTCGGGAAGATCGTCGAGATTGGAACCAATAAACAGATATACGAGCAATCCTCACACCCTTACACTCAGGCATTGTTGGCTGCTGCACCGATTCCGGACCCACGAGTCGAGCGAGCTCGACAACGAATAATCCTGAAAGGTGATGTCCCTAGTCCTGCAAACCCTCCTTCGGGTTGTCGATTTCGGACAAGATGCTTCAAAGTGCAAGACATCTGTTCGCAGGTGGAGCCATTACTGATCGATCCAGGTGTTGGACATCAAGTTGCGTGTCATTTTCCAGAAGTAATTAATCTCATCACTAAACGGAGGGTATAAACATGTCACAAGCAATTGTTCATCCATTGTCGGTTGATGCATCTTGGCGGAGTCGAGCGAAACGAGTCATACCAAACGGCATGTACGGTCACCAAAACGCTGCATCACTTCCAGAGGGGTTTCCTCAATTCATGGAGCGCGGCGAGGGATGTCGAGTATGGGACGTAGACGGGAATGAATACATCGATTTTATGTGTAGCTATGGACCAGTTGTGCTTGGGCATAAACATAAGGCGGTAGAAGCCGCCGCTCGCGCTCAAGCAGAGCTAGCGGATTGCCAAAATGGTCCATCTCATTTGATCGTAGAACTTTCAGAACTACTCGTGAAGACGGTGAAACATGCCGACTGGGCGATGTTTCAGAAAAATGGCACAGATGCAACTACCGCATGTGTCACAATCGCGCGCGCAACAACTAAAAAACGCAAGGTGCTAGTAGCGAAAGGCGCATATCACGGTGCAGCACCTTGGTGCACTCCGAATCCCAATGGCGTGTTGGACGAAGATCGAGCGCACCTCGATTACTTCACATTTAATGACATTGAATCGGTACGCCAGGCTGTTGAGCGAAACTCTGGTGATCTTGCTGCAATTGTTATTTCACCGTTTCGACATGATGCACGTTTTGATCAAGAAATCGTCGATGTGGAGTTTGCTAGATATCTCCGAAAAGTATGTGACGACATTGGTGCTGCGTTGATCTTGGACGACGTCAGGTGCGGTTTCAGGCTCGCTCTTGGGGGAAGCTGGGAACCAATTGGAGTTGAGCCAGATTTGAGCGCCTGGAGCAAAGCAATTGCAAACGGCTATTCGATCGCCTGTGTTCTTGGAAACGACAAGTTTCGTGATGGGGCGAGTCAAATTTTTGTAACAGGATCATTCTGGTTTTCAGCTGTTTCTATGGCAGCGTGCATTGCCACTATTGAAAGTCTGAAGAACGAGGACGGTGTATCAAAATTGATACGCGCAGGCATGCGTCTTCGTGAGGGTTTTGCATCTCAAGCTAAATCTCACGGCCTTTTGATTAATCAAACAGGACCAGCGCAGATGACGCTCGTAACTTTTGCGCAGGACAAAGCCTTTGCTATGGCTAACTTGTGGACTGGTGAGGCCGCGAAGCGAGGCGTGTACTTACATCCTTGGCACAACATGTTCACTTGTTCAGCTCACACTGATGCGGACATTGATCAAGCTTTGCTAGCAACAGACGAAGCTTTCTCTATTGTGAGAAGCAAATTTGGTACCAACTGAAGTAGTTGAATTTTGACTAGTTGTGTTTAGCTGCGTGGCGCTCAAATGCATTGAGCACTGCGCGCAATGATGCAGTGATGGTGTTTGGATCGATACCAACACCCCAGCGTGTGTGGCCCGATTCATCGCCCGTCTCGACGTATGCAACCGCAGTTGCTTGTGAACCCTGACCGAGTGCATGTTCGGTGTAGTCCTTGACGTCGAGGTTGCCCTTGAACTCGGCTCGGATGGCGTGCACAAATGCATCGATAGGACCATTGCCCTTACCCGAGAATGTCTGGCGCTGGCCATCGATATTGATCTGTGCAGTGATTTCTGTATTGCCAGTCACCGACTCGCTTTTGAGTTCGTGACTCACCAAGTTGTAGCGCGGAACATCTGCAAGATATTCATTCTTAAATGCATCCCACATCATGACCGGCGAAATCTCGCTACCCGAATCTTCGGTGAGGTGCTGAATGTTTTGTGAGAACTCGATTTGCAAACGGCGCGGCAAGTCAAACCCGTGCTCGGTCTTCATGATGTATGCAACGCCGCCCTTGCCCGACTGGCTATTGACACGAATGACTGCTTCGTATGAACGACCAACATGCTTTGGGTCGATAGGTAGGTAGGGAACACCCCATTGGTCGTAATTATCTGGCAATGCCTCGAGACCTTTTTTGATCGCATCCTGGTGACTGCCTGAAAATGCTGTGTACACAAGATCGCCTACATATGGATGACGCTCGGCAACTGGCAGACGGTTGCAATATTCGGCATCGCGACGCAAGGCATCAATGTCGGTGATGTCGAGCTCTGGGTCGACACCATTCATAAACAAGTTCATTGCCAAGTTGACGATGTCGACGTTGCCCGTGCGCTCGCCATTGCCAAACAGCGTGCCTTCAACGCGGTCGGCACCTGCAAGCACACCAAACTCGGCTGCAGCAACTGCGCAACCACGGTCGTTGTGTGGGTGCAATGAGACACACACCGTGTTGCGGTTTTTGATCGTACGAATAAACCACTCGATCACATCGCCGTACACATTTGGGGTGTAGCACTCGACTGTTGCCGGCAAGTTCAAGATCAATGGAGTCGTTGTTGTCGGTTTGATGACGTCCATCACCGCTTCACAGATCTCGATTGCAAACTCTGGCTCGGTGAGCGTAAAGCTCTCGGGCGAATACTCGTAGCGCACATCGGTGCCCTTGAGCGTTGGCTCGAGTTCTTTGCACAACTGTGCGGCCTTGACAGCGATGTCGATGACACCGGCCTTCTCGAGACCAAACACCACGCGACGTTGCAACGGGTTGGTGGAGTTGTAGAAGTGCACGATGGCACGCGGCGCACCCTGCAAGCACTCGTAGGTGCGCTTGATCAAGTCGACACGGCATTGCACAAGAACTTGAATAGTGACATCTTCGGGAATGAGATCTTGTTCGATGATGTGGCGAACAAAGTCGTAGTCGGGTTGACTTGCCGATGGAAAACCAACTTCAATTTCTTTGAAGCCCATCTTGACGAGAGTTTTAAACATGCGCAGTTTGCGCTCGGAATCCATCGGATCGATGAGGGCCTGATTGCCGTCTCGTAAGTCGACTGAACACCACAACGGCGCCTTTGTGGTGACGTTGTTTGGCCACGTGCGGTCGGTGAGCACGACCGGAATAAACGGTGAGTACTTCTCGAACGGCATCTTCTTGGGTTGTGTGGGCTTTGGTGCCATGGTTTTTGTCTTTCTTAATTTTTGTCGTGATAATGAAAAAACCCCCTGACCTTTTCAGGTTCAGAGGGTTCGGCGGCAGCGGTTATGAGGCTGTCGCCGTTATGTAAGTAGGAGGCTGCTTGCTGTTGACGTCATAACGATGTCCAGCATATCGGGGGCAAAGCCCGCGTGTCAGTCGCGTAATTTGTGGCGCGATTAATACGGCGTTGGGGCTAAGAAATTGGCGAACTGCCATGGATCTGAATGATCGAGCAGGCTCGTGTCATTGCCATAACCGGGGAAGAGATCGTTGCGATTCTTGAGCGGTGTCCAGTCGGAAGGCGCCGAATGAATTGGCCCAATGTATGGCCTAGTGGCATCCAGCACTTTCTTCCAAGGCAACTCGTCGGGCACTCGCACGCCTTCTGAAGGACAATCGAGAAGCCACGTGATGGCACCGACAACAGAACCAGCAACCTGCACGGTTGTTGCACTCTGGTTTGGAATGATCGCGCGCGCTTCGTGAATCGACAATGTTGAACCTGTCCACCACGACTTGTAGTCGTGACCCATCAGCAATACGCCGAGTTCATCGCGTCCATCAATGATCTCGTCATTAAGGATGCGCTCGTTTGGTTGCATTTGCCAATTGCGCATGCGCAACTCGAGCACGCTATTTATTGCGACGTCGGATGGATGGTAGGCGTAGTGCACTGTTGGACGATAGGCGTCGGTGCCATCGGCATTTTTGACAGTGAGATGATGTGTCATTGTGTATGACTCACCGTGGCGAATGATCATGCCAAGCGTGTCACCAGATGGAACCCAACTGCGCACCCACGACTCCATGCCAGGTTGTGCAAGACAGATTTGGTTGCGCGGGCCGTCGTCGGTGTGCGCGTGAGCATTTGCTGGCATCCACTTTTCGTGAGTGCCCCAACCGAGCTCGGCAGGTGCGACGCCTTCTTCGTAGAAGCCTTCGACTGACCACGTGTTACAAAACTCGTTAGTGAGCTTTGGCTTGCTGGACACTTGCGTGTCGCGCTCGGCAATGTGAATCACTTTTGTGCCAGTGAGTTGTGCAAGCACATTGAACTGCTGGGCCTCAAGTGCTGTCTGCAATGAACCCGCGCGCGAGCCGGCTTTGCCATCTGTGAGCAATTGCGTTGTGATGTCGGTCAGTGCTTGTTTGACCAAGTGACTCACCATGCCAGGATTTGCGCCGTGCTCTACAACTGCTGATGCACCGTTGTTGGTGCCCCAATGCTCAATCATTTTGCGAATCGCTTGATGGCGCACGTACAGCGTGCGATCGAGTGGATGAGTGGAGGCCATGTCGTCGTATGGGTTCCACAACTCGACTGAAGTATTGAGGTAACGCACGTTGTGATCGCGGCACCACTCCAAAATCGTTGGTCCATCGATATTCCATGCCAAGTCGAGCAACAAGTCACCATCGCCTACGCGTGCCGAAAGAAATGCATCGAGGTTTTCGCGAGTCACGCGATCTTGCTCGTAGGTAACGCCAGCTTTGAGTAGGTCGGCAACGCGCGAACGATTGTCGCGGAAGTCGACTATATGTATAGACGTCGGATCAAACTTGAGATCGCGAACCATCAATGGCAACGCGCACTGCGCAACAGAACCACAGCCCAGCACCAAGGTGCGACGGGGAAGTATGCGTGTTGCGGAAGCTGGTGCGTTCACTTCGACGCTGACGGCGAATACTGATCGCCCGCATCGATGTGCTGAGCATCAAATGAGCTCAACAACGTTTCAAGACTTGCTTCAAAAATTGCATCAGATGGAACCAGCAATTGCTGCCAGTCGTAGCGCACACCTTTGCGACCAGTGAAGGCGCTGTCATCACAGGTATGGCGATTCTCGAGTGATGAGAAAATTGAGAGAGACGACGAAGCGTTATCTGTGGACATGAGCACCTCCTTGGGGTTTGAATACGGAAGTTTGACCATACAGATTTTTGGGGGCTGCGTCTACTATCTGGCGAGATTGTTTCAGCGAGATTGTTCATCTGGAGATCTGAGCAGCAGTCGACCCAGTCCCGCCGAGTGTGATGGGTGGTTGGTAGCGTGACTCGAGAGATGACGACCCCCGAAGTAAAAACGCCAACAGGATTTGCCGATATTGGTGTGCCTGAGCGCATCGATGCTGGCCTCGCCGCCGCCGGATTCTCGGCACCATTTGCTATTCAGACCGAGGCGATACCCGTTGCCATGGCTGGCGAAGACGTGATGGGCAGGGCTCGCACGGGTTCGGGCAAGACTCTGGCGTTTGGTGTGCCGATGATGGCGCGCATTGATTCGCCTGCCACGCCAGGCAAGCCTCACGGTTTGGTGATCGTGCCGACGCGCGAACTCGCGTTGCAGGTGTCGGAAGTGTTGGGGCCGATTGGCAAGCATTGCGGTGTGCGAGTGCTGGCTGTGTACGGCGGTGCCGACAGGCAAAAGCAAGTCGTCGAGATCGAGAAGGGTGTCGAGATCATTGTTGCGACACCGCTGCGCCTGATTGACCTCATGAAGTCTTCGGAATGTGACTTGAGCGCGATTCAGGTTGTGGCAATCGATGAAGCAGACCGCATGGCAGATGAGGGGTTTATGCCCCAAGTCGAGTGGATCATGCGTCATGTCACTGCTGTGCACCAAACAATGTTGTTTTCGGCAACGCTCGATGGGCAAGTTGCCAACCTTGTCAAGCGATACATGAAAAACCCCGTTGAGGTTTCGATTGATTCGCCAACCGACACGGTGGGCACGATGCGCCATTTGTTTTTGGCGGTGCATCACATGGACAAAGATCGCGTAATTGCCAACATTGCTGCAGCAGCCGGACAAACCGTGGTGTTCTGCGACACCAAGCGCAGTTGCGACAAAGTCGCTGAAGCATTGCAAAAACTTGGCGCCGATGCGTCAGCGCTGCACGGTGACATGCCGCAGAACGCACGTGAAAAAGCATTGGGCAAATTTGCCGACAACAAACTCAAGATTTTGGTTGCTACTGATGTTGCGGCACGCGGTATCGACATCGACGACGTTGCAGTTGTTATTCACTACGCACCGCCGCTCGATGTCAAAACCTATTTGCACCGCTCGGGGCGCACAGCGCGCGCTGGCAAAGATGGTTGGGCAGTGACGATGGCCGAATACAACCAACACACCACCTGCCGCATCATCCAGCGCGGTCTACGCCTCGACATTCAGCC
>WLKU01000060.1 GCA_009701105.1 Actinomycetota bacterium
AGTGACCGTAGAGCCAGGGGTCTATCGTGTAGGTGTTGGAGGAGTGCGGATAGAGGATTTGATTCTTGTAACCGCAACATCCAGCCAAACCCTCACCCTGAGTCAGAAAGAATCTTTGTGCCTGCCATCTCGACGAATGATCTGAAAAATGGAGTTTCCCTCAACATCGATAACACGTTGTACACCGTTGTCGAATTTCAACACGTAAAACCTGGCAAGGGTGGCGCGTTCGTGCGCACCAAATTGCGCAACCTACGCACGGGCAACATGCTTGAGCGCACATTTAACGCTGGCATCAAAGTTGAGCAAGCCATTCTTGACAAGCGCGACATGCAATTTTTGTACAAAGATGGTGATGATTACGTTTTTATGGACAACGTAACGTACGATCAGTTGACGATCAAGCCAGTAGCTCTCGGCGACGCAGCTGATTACTTGATTGAAAATGCAGTAGCGATGATCGCAAGTTACGGCGACGAAATCGTCAGCGTTGAAATTCCGCCATCAGTTGAGCTCGAAATTGCATTCACCGAGCCAGGTATGCAAGGAGATCGAGTGTCTGGTGCACGCAAGCCAGCGACGTTGCAGACAGGCAAAGTGATTCAGGTTCCGTTGTTCGTCAACATTGGCGACCGCGTCAAGGTTGATACTCGCACTGCCGAATATGTGACTCGCGTTTGACCGTGACGGACGACAAAAAACCGCGCACAGGGGGCAAGACCGCTCGCTCGGATGCCCGCGAGCGTGCAATGCATATTTTGTATGAGGCAGACACCAAAGGGTTGACCGGAACCGAAGTGCTTGCAATACAAGTGCTGAGTGTCGATGACCTGACAACAGAGATTGTGACGGGAGTATCGACGCATCTGGATCAGATAGATGGTCACATAGTTGAGTGTGCAAATGGCTGGACACTTGCCCGAATGCCAGTGATTGATCGAAATGTTTTGAGAATGGCCGTGTTTGAACTGTCTTATAGCCACGACGTGCCGGTTGCTGTGGTGATCAATGAGGCAGTCGAACTTGCCAAGACTTTCTCGACAGATGATTCGGGACGCTTTGTCAACGGTGTGTTATCGGCGATTTCCAAAGTGGTTCGCGTCACTTCGTAGCAATGAATCGCTTGTCCACTCGAGTCCGACGCATTTCGTCGTGGACTCTTGTAGTCGTCGCGGCAATTACTGCGTACACCTGCTATTTCAGTTTCACCACGGTGCAGATTCATCGTGGGCTCGGAACATCGGCCTATGACTTCGGTCTGTATGACCAAGGCATTTGGCTGCTATCAGAGGGCAAGACTCCATTTGTGACTTTGATGGGTCGCAATCTGTTTGGCGATCACACGTCATTTGTCTTGTTGTTGCTTGTGCCACTCATGTGGGTTTTTTCATCCACGGGCATGCTGTTTGTAGTGCAGTCAGTGGTGATTGCATGCGGAGCAATACCGATATATGCATACGCTCGAAAGCGGCTCGAGAGCGATGCGCTTGGTTGCATGTTTGCTTGCACATATTTGCTCTACCCAGCGGTGAGTTGGACAAATGTTGAGAATTTTCATCCCGATTCGTTTTTGGGTGTGTTCATTGCGGTCGCTCTCTGGGCTGCTTTGAGTCGTAAATGGCGGTGGTATGTAGTGGCTGTCGTGTTGGCATTGTTGGTCAAAGAAGATGTTGTGTTGGTGGTGGCGCCAATTGGAGTATGGGTGGCGTTACGACGAGATGTGCGTATTGGTATAGCAACAGTTGTTGGTGCTATCGGAGCCGCGTTGCTGTGTTTTCTAGTCGTGATTCGCGACTTAACCGGAACGGCATTTAGAAATTCATGGCGCATACCGTTTGGCGGATTCGGCGGACTTCTTAAAACGGCGCTTACAGCGCCAGGCACGTTACTGCGTTATCTGACTAGTGATGGTCGCTTGACCTATTTTATGCAGATGTTGTTGCCAACAGGAGGCATGTTCTTCATTGCTCCAAGTGTGGCGTTGATCGGGTTCACAGTGCTGTTGTCCAATATTGTCAGCACGTTTTACTACCAATACCAAATTCAATATCACTATTCACTAGTCGTTGCGCCGATTTTGATTTTTGGCAATGTTTACGCAATCGGTCGATTAGGTAAAGTTGCACGTCGTAAAGCAGCATTGGTTGTTGGGGTGGCTTCAGTCTTGTCAGCACTTCTGCTGGCACCGTTGCCGTTTGCACGCAACCAAATTCAGAAGTTTCCACCATCCAGCCCTGCAGTCACAGCTGCACACGAGTTATTCTCCAAGATTCCTTCGAATGCGGTTATCTCCGTATTCCATCCGTTGACAGCGCAGCTGGCTCGGCGAGATCGTATTTATGCTTTTCCTAATCCTTTTCAACGTGCGTTGTACGGTCCGGACGTCTTTGCGTCAGGGGACAGACTGGATTTCGCCGACGAAATTGAGTACGTGATGTTGCCAATTGCGCTCTCAGAAGAATCTGAACAGGTGTGGCGGGCAGAGATCCATGACTATCTCATCGTTGCTTCCAACAACTGGTGGATTCTGTATCGCCGTCGGTAAAAGGTGCTACAGTCAGTGACGCATTCATCAGAATGCAAGTCGTTAATTGAACCCTGTGAGGTTCAAACGAAGGGGTAACAGTGAGTAGTGCACCACAATCGGCAGTTGCCGTCATGTCTGGCCCCGATGTCACTCGAGCTATTAGTCGTATTGCTCATGAAATTGTCGAGCGCAATCACGGTGTTGAAAACGTCGTACTGGTTGGTTTGCAACGGGGTGGTACGTGGATTGCAGATGCTCTAGGTGAGCGAATCTCATCGATCGAGCCAAACTTTGCAGTACCAGTAGGTTCGCTTGACCCAACTATGTATCGCGACGACATTGGACTAAGGCCAGTAGTTGCAGGATCAGCGAGCCATATCCCTTGTGACATCACCGGCGCGACCGTCGTATTGATCGATGATGTTCTGTATACGGGAAGAACGGTGCGTGCAGCACTTGAGGGGTTAAACAATTTTGGACGACCGCGCGCGGTTCAACTTGCTGTGTTGGTTGATCGTGGGCATCGCGAACTACCCATACGACCCGATTATGTGGGCAAGAACATGCCTACACAAACGACAGACGAAGTGGATGTCTCGGCAGAAGGCGTAGTCGTTACGTCGGTAGCAGGGGTGTCTTCGTGAAGCATCTGCGTTCCATTTCCGAATTGGGTGCAGATGGATTGTCTCGCATACTCAAACTCACCGAGAGCATGGCAGAGATCAATACCCGAGCAGTGCCAAAAGTTCCTGCATTGCGTGGCAAGACGGTGGTGAGCCTGTTTTTCGAAGACTCGACTCGAACGCGATTGAGTTTTGAGACTGCAGCAAAGCGTCTGTCGGCGGAGACGATGAATTTCAGTGTTTCTACATCGAGTGTCAACAAAGGTGAAAGTTTGCGCGACACAATCGAGACCATCACCGACATGGGTGTTGACGCATTTGTTGTGCGCCACAAATCAGTTGGTGTGCCATGGCAAATTTCGCAATGGACGGATGCCTCGATTGTCAATGCTGGAGATGGGGCCCATCAGCACCCAACGCAAGCACTTGTGGACTGTTTTACGGTTCGTGAGGCTCTTGGCAGACAAGATCTCAGCGGACTCAATCTGACAATCGTCGGTGATATAAAGCACAGCCGAGTAGCACGAAGCAACATCCAAGCTTTTTCTCTACTTGGTGCAAATATCACGTTGGTCGCACCTCCAACGCTCTTGCCACTGAACATCGAGCATTGGCCGGTGAAGGTGAGCAATGATTTGGACGCAGTGCTCGCAAGCACTGATGTGCTGTATATGTTGCGGCTGCAAAGCGAACGGATGGCACAAGGTTTGGTGCCAAGTTTGTACGAATACAGCACGCGGTATGGGCTCGATGAGAAACGCGTTGCGGCACTGCAGTCGAGTTCTGTGGTGATGCACCCAGGACCGATGAATCGCGGCGTCGAAATGTTGATTGATCCAAGTGACATACCAAATTCGTTGATTCACAGGCAAGTGACAAATGGGGTTTCTGTACGTATGGCCGTGTTGTTTGATTTGCTTTCAGCGGAGGAGCTGTCATGACGATTGTGATCAAGGGTGGAAGTGTCGTGGGGGTGAGCGGTGTCGAAAAAGCCGATGTACTCGTTGACAATGACATCATCGTGAAAGTTGGCAAAAATTTGACAGGCGATATCGCGCTTGATGCAACTGGTTGTCACATATTTCCTGGCTTTGTCGACTTGCATGCGCACTTGCGCGAGCCAGGACGCGAAGACACCGAAACAATCGAAACCGCTAGCCGTGCGGGTGCAAAGGGTGGTTACACGGCATTGATTGCGATGCCCAACACCAACCCAGCGCACGACTCGGTAACCGTGATTGAGTTTGTGCGTGAGCAAGCACGCAAGGCTGGTTTGCTCGATGTGTTTCCGAGTGGCTGCATCACCATGGGGCGTCAAGGTGAAGCACTTGCGCCGTTGGCCGAATTGAGTGCTGCTGGAGTTCGCATCTTCACCGACGACGGATCTGGAGTGCAAGATCCCGTACTGATGGGTCGAGCCATGCAATATGCAAAAACTCTTGGAATAACCATGGCGCAACATTGTGAGGTGTCGGCACTCACACAAGGTGCAGTTATGAACGAGTGTGGTTGCTCGTCAGACATGGGCGTGCCAGGCTGGCCCGCAATTGCCGAAGAGATGATGGTGCAACGAGATATTGAGATGTCTCGAAAAACAGGTGCATCAGTGCATTTTCTGCACTTGTCTACAGCGAGGTCTGTCGAGTTGGTACGTGCCGCCAAAAGCGAGGGTCTCAACGTAACGGCCGAGGTGACGCCGCATCACCTTTCATTAACGCAGGAGTTACTGACGACATTCGATCCCATTTATAAAGTCAATCCACCACTGCGGAGCATGACTGACATTGAAGCGCTCAAGTCCGGTCTGTTGGACGGAACCATCGATGCAGTTGCCACCGACCATGCGCCACACGCCAGAAGAGACAAAGAACTCTCGCTCGATCAGGCGCCACCGGGCATGATCGGTTTGGAAACAGCCCTTGGCGTTGTGTTGTCTAGTGTTGATCTGGATCCTGTTCAAATCGCTGCAGTGATGTCACGAAACCCCGCGCGAATAGCCCAGATCACTGATCATCACGGTCGCAACATTGAAGCAGGCGATACCGCCAATCTGTGTGTCGTTGACTTGGATGCGATGTGGCAAGTGAATCCTGCCAAGTTGGCGAGCAAAAGCAAAAATACTCCCTTCGTCGGGAGGCAATTGCGAGGTATGGTGCGCAGCACGATGTATCGCGGGCAAATCACTGTTCAAGATGGGGAAGCACAGAAATGACAATTAGAGAATCAGTGTTGGTGCTTCGAGATGGAAGTGTCTTTGAAGGTGAGGCAATAGGTGCAGACCCTGTCGGCGGCATCGCAAGTGGCGAAGTTGTCTTTCATACTGCGCTAACTGGTTATCAAGAAGTGATTTCCGATCCTTCGTACGCCGGTCAGATCATTACGTTTACAACACCGCATATTGGCAATTACGGAACCACACCGCTCGACAACGAGTCGTCACACGTGTTTGCTCGCGGTGTCATCGTGCGCGAGATGTCGCAGCGACGGAGCAACTGGCGAGCCAACAACGATCTTGACGCCTACTTACGTGGAATGAATGTGAGCGGTATTGCAGGCATTGATACCCGAAGACTCACTCGAGTTCTTCGCGATACAGGCGCGATGCCTGGGGCTTTTGGTCAGGCGAGCGAGGCAAGTGTGTTGGCTCGAGCACAAAGCGAGTTGGGCACATCTGGCATCGATTTGGTGAAACAGGTAACGACAACTCAGCCATACGTCGTTGGTGGCGGGCATATGAAAGTCGTTGCATACGATTTCGGAATTAAGAGCACCATTCTTCGATGCTTGAGCGAAATAGCAACGGTGCATGTCGTGCCTGCGCACTATTCGGCCGAGCAGGTTTTGGCGCTGCAACCCGATGGTGTGTTCTTGTCTAACGGACCAGGAGACCCAGAAACGGTTGACGGTGCGCCTGCTGCAATTCGTGCCATTATCGAACAGGGCGTACCGATGTTTGGTATCTGTCTCGGCCATCAACTCATGGCACTTGCACTTGGAGGCAAAACCTTCAAGTTGCCATTTGGCCATCACGGAGCAAACCATCCGGTGCGCAACTTACGCACAGGTTCAGTCGAGATCACAAGCCAAAATCACAACTTCTGTGTCGACCCTGCATCACTGAGTGGCATCGCCGACATCACGCACACCAATCTCAATGATCAAACCAACGAAGGCATGCGCGTTCGCGATGTTCGCGCATTCAGCGTGCAGTATCACCCCGAAGCCGGTCCTGGTCCACACGACAGTCGATATTTGTTTAATGAATTTGCACAACTGATGGGACAACGCTGATGCCACGCCGCAGTGATTTGAAATCAATTTTGATTATCGGCTCAGGCCCCATTGTCATTGGGCAGGCGTGTGAGTTCGACTACTCGGGCACGCAAGCATGCCGAGTGCTGAAAGAAGAGGGCTATCGCGTGATCTTGGCCAACTCAAACCCGGCCACGATCATGACAGACCCGGATTTTGCAGATCGTACGTACATTGAACCTCTCACTGTTGACGTGGTTGCTGCCATCATCGCAAGAGAAAAGCCAGATGCGGTTTTGCCAACGCTCGGCGGTCAGACTGCATTGAACCTTGCAATGGCGTTGCACGCCAGTGGATTAGTTGGAGTTCCAGGTACTCCTGAACTTATTGGAGCGAATGCTGAGGCAATCGCAACAGCAGAGGATCGCGAAAAATTCAAGATCGCAATGATCGAAATTGGACTGAACGTGCCTGTGAGCGGTGTGGCTCACAACATGGAAGAGGCCTTGGTTGTGCGCGATGAAATTGGATTGCCAGCCATTATTCGTCCTGCATACATCTTGGGTGGTCGCGGCACAGGCATTGCGCATAACGAAGAAGACTTCAAAAAGATTGTTGCAGACGGTTTGTTGGCAAGCCCAATCAACGAAGTATTGATTGAAACTTCAATTGCTGGTTGGAAAGAGTATGAGCTTGAAGTGATGCGCGACCGTGCCGACAACTGCGTAATCATTTGTTCAATTGAAAATATTGATCCGATGGGGGTCCATACGGGTGACTCAATTACCGTTGCGCCTGCGATGACCCTTTCGGATGTCGAGTATCAACAGATGCGTGATGCAGCATTTGCGTGTATTAGACGTGTTGGCGTTGAGACCGGCGGATCCAATGTGCAATTTGCAGTCAACCCACTGACAGGCGAGCAGGTAGTGATCGAGATGAACCCGCGGGTTTCGCGTTCGTCGGCATTGGCATCCAAAGCAACTGGCTTTCCGATCGCCAAGATTGCTGCCAAGTTGGCAGTTGG
>WLKU01000061.1 GCA_009701105.1 Actinomycetota bacterium
AAAAACCTTGTCAACGCCAGTTACATCAGGAACGATGCGCGCGATTACCGCCACGGCATCACGACTGATCAGAGTTTGACTGCGGCTTTGAATTCCTTCAAGCGCGACAATGTCTCCCATGTGAAATCTGGGTCTTGTCGGCCGAAGTGACCGTATGCGGCTGTCTTGCGATAAATCGGACGCTTCAAATCGAGATCACGCAAAATTGCCGCTGGTCGAAGATCGAATACTGAACGAACTGCGTCTTCAATGAGTTCTTCATTGACAACACTGGTTCCGAACGTCTCGACCAAGATGCTGATTGGTTGCGCCATACCAATGGCGTAGGCCACTTGTACTTCACAACGTGTCGCCGCACCTGAAGCAACTACGTGCTTGGCTACCCAACGTGCAGCGTAAGCGGCCGAACGATCAACTTTCGATGGATCTTTGCCGCTGAATGCACCACCACCGTGACGACCCATACCGCCGTATGTATCAACGATGATCTTGCGACCTGTCAAACCTGTGTCCGCATGTGGTCCACCCTTGACGAACTCACCCGTTGGGTTGACGTGCACTGCATACTTGTCGTTTGCAAACTGTGCAGGGATAACTGGACGAATGACTTGTTCGATCAAGTCTGGACGAATGACTGTGTCGCGCGGCGTTCCATCGGCGTGCTGAGTCGAGATCAATACGGTCGACAAACGAACTGGCTTGCCGTTCTCATACTCGAAGGTGACTTGGGTTTTGCCGTCTGGACGCAAGTAAGGAATTGCACCCGACTTTCGTACTTCAGCCAACTTCTCAGCCATGCGGTGTGCAAGCCAAATCGGCAATGGCATCAATTCTGGAGTGTCGTCACATGCATAACCAAACATCATTCCTTGGTCGCCTGCGCCTTGACTATTGAGAATGTCTTCACCGCTTTTACCAGCACGTGACTCTTCAGATTTGTCTACGCCTTGGGCAATGTTGGAACTTTGCTCATCGATCGAGACGATCACACCACATGTGTTGCCATCAAAGCCGTACAACGCATTGTCATATCCAATGTCCTTGATCACTTCACGGGCCAACTTCGGAATATCGACGTATGCGGAGGTTGTGATTTCTCCAGCGACAACACACAATCCTGTTGTCAGCAAAGTTTCGCAAGCAACGCGACCTTGAGGATCTTCTGCCAAAATTGCATCGAGAACAGCATCGGAAACTTGGTCCGCCATCTTGTCCGGGTGACCCTCGGTGACGCTTTCAGAGGTAAATGTGAAGTTTTTCAACGCGGCTCCTTAGTAGATAGTTCGTGACGAGACTAGTGGGTCGAGTGGCTACGGATAGATACCACTGCGTCCAACACCGATTTGGCAATTGAGCGCTTATCGGTCAGCCCGACCACAACTGGCTCTGTCCCAATTGAAACCAAGGTCACCGCATTTGTCTCATGACCGAAGCCGACCCCGGCATCAGCAACATTGTTGGCAACGATGAGGTCGACATTTTTGCGCTGCAGTTTGGCTTGAGCATTTGCCACAAGGTTTTCGGTCTCGGCTGCAAAGCCAACCAATACCTGCCCAGGACGTTTTGTCGCACCTAGGCCCGCAAGGATGTCGGTGGTTGCTTCAAGAGCAATGCTTTCCAAGCCATCGATGACACCAGTTGCGGGATTCTTCTTGAGTTTTGATGCCGACACAACTACTGGACGCATGTCGGCAACTGCAGCAGCCATGACCACAACATCGGCTTGCTGTGCGCTCAACATCACTGCGTCTTGCATCTGCTGTGCAGTCTCAACAGCGATCAAAGAAACACCAAATGGAACAACAAGATCAACAGTCGAGATGAGTGTGACTTTGGCTCCTCGAGCATTGGCCTCTGCAGCAATTGCATAACCCTGCTTGCCACTCGAACGATTGGCGATCATGCGTACTGCATCAATCGGTTCGCGAGTGCCTCCCGCCGTCACAACAACATGCGTTCCATACAAATCGCCTGGTGTCAGTAACTGCACGATCTCATCGAAAATGCGCTGCGGATCAGCAAGTCGACCTGCTCCTATATCGCCTCCGGCCAACCGACCCGATTCTGGATCCAATACATTGACACCACGTCGACGGAGAGTCGTGATGTTTTCTTGCACTGCAGGGTGCTCCCACATTTCGGTGTGCATTGCAGGGCATACCAACACAGGTGCGCGTGTTGCGATCAAAGTTGCAGTCAGAAGATCACTCGAGATGCCAGCCGCATATGCACCGAGCACGCGTGCCGTAGTTGGTGCAACAACTATCAGATCAGCACGTTGACCGAGGCGCGTGTGCGGTATCGGATCTGCGTCATCCCAAAGTGTTGTGTGTACAGGTTCGGAAGCAAGAGCCGAAAGAGTAACTTTGCCGATGAAATGTTCTGCATCACTTGTCATGATCGGCGCAACATGCGCACCAGCATCTACCAATAAGCGACACAACTCGACCGACTTATATGCGGCAATGCCACCGCAGACACCAAGAACAATGTGTTTGCCAGCGAGCAAATTCATTAGGACCAGTGAGAGTTGAAACTCAACTGCGAGATTGTTACTCGGCTGCTGCTTCGGCTACAACTTCGTCGACAGCAACTTCAGCGACAACTTCTGCTGCTTCTATTGCTACAGCTTCTTCGACTGCTTCGAGCTCGCTCACGACATCGTCGGCTACAGCGTCTAGCAACTCTTCATCCAATTCGGCTTCCAACTCTTCGTACACCGACAATGGAACGCTCAAGATTTTGTCGGCAGCAATCTCTTCGAAACTGATCGAGAGTGGCTTGCGCGAAGTTGAACTGACCTGTGGCGGAACCATGGTGCCAAGACCTTCGCCGAGTTGATTGAAATACGAGTTGATCTCGCGGGCGCGACGTGCAGACAAAGTAACAAGACCAAACTTGGATGCAGTGCGCTTCATCAGGCTCTCAATGCGGGGGTTCATCATGGTGTCTTCAGTGGCCATGGGACTACCTTTCATTTCTGGTTCGGGGTCAAATCTGGTTCGGGGTCAAAGCGACTCACCGAACCGTTGATTGTACCTGCACACAGGACTCAAAATGGCCGTTTTGGTTACTTCAGGCGGTTTGATCGTTCGCGAGCGATCAGATCGAGCATCTCGGACACAGTTTCAGCCAAATCGTCATTTATCAACACATAGTCGGCAAGAGCCTTACCGACTGGCTCTTCATCTTCTGCCTTTTGAAGTCGCTGAACAACCTTTTGCTCTGCATCTCCCCGACCAACCAAACGGGCCTTTTGCTCTTCTCTTGTCGGTGGCAAAACAAATAACAACAGCGCATCACTATGCAGACGTTTTACTTGTTGCGCTCCGTCCACTTCTATTTCGAGCACAATGTCTTTACCATCTGGCGCTTTTGGCATTGGAGTGCCATATAAATTTCCTAAAAATTCTGTCCATTCCAAAAATCCGCCAGCGGCAATGTGCTCGCGAAATTGTTCATGTGTAACAAATTTGTATGCGTCTTGCATTTCACCTTCACGGCGCTCGCGAGTAGTCCACGACCGGCTGAGCCACAATCGATCATCGCGCTTTACAAGTTCCTCAACGATCGTGCTCTTCCCAACACCGCCCGGACCAGAAACAACAATAATCAAAGACTGATCAGCAGCGCTCATGATGAAACGGCCTTTGTCGCGATCAACTGTGCAAGTTTGTTTCTCTGATCAACACTCAGGTTGCCAGTTTGCTCTGTCTCACTTATGTTCATTTGCGCCAACAACTGTCGCGCCTTAACTTTTCCAATTCCAGGAACCACTTCAATGAGCTTGCACGCGTACAACACACTGCTTGCTTCATCGAGATCGCTTTGAGACAAAATCGAATCAATGGCGAGTGCCCCACTCTCAACTTGACCAAGTACAGCATCCATTTGCTGACGCAAAAGGTGCAGCGGCAACACAGCCGCCTGACGCTCGCTAGGGAGTTTGGTCGAGGTCGTCATTGATCTATTTTACCGTTGAGCAGCGATCACTGCTTACTCGTGGTGCGAAAACCGCCACGGTGACTCAGACCAATTACCTCTGACCAACTTGAGATCTTGTGCCGTTCAGCCCATCTGCACAACTCGCCCGCAATTCGATATGCGGCCCGAGGTTCGGCAAACGATGCAGTGCCCACTTGTACGGCACTGGCACCAGCCAACATCATTTCGAGAGCCTCCAACCCATTGGTTACCCCACCCGCACCAATAATTGGCACACCAGGGATCCGCGAGTAAATATCAGAAATCGCACGAACAGCAATCGGATGAATGGCTCTTCCCGATAATCCTCCGCCACCATTGCCGAGAGCTGGTCGACCAGTCGATGTATTGATGATCATTCCAAGAGAAGTATTGACCAATGTCAAGGCCTCAGCACCAGCGTCCATGCAAGCCTCGGCGACATCCCCAATGCGGTCCGTGTTGGGCGACAATTTTGCCCAAAGTGGCAATCCCGAAACTCGAGCAGCATCAACAATTTGCGCTGCAAGATCCGCATCGTGAGCAAACATTGCGTGTGGTTTGTTGTCGCCAACTACAACTGCTTTGAGATTTGGGCACGACAAATTGATTTCCAGTGCTGCGATTTTGTCTTTGACAGGTGCGAGCATTTGCGCAGCATCAACATAATCCTGCAGTCCAAACCCCCAGATGCTGCACACGACAGTTGCGCCGATGTCAACAAGTTGTGGCAAGTCATTCGCAATCCACTGTTCGACACCTGGTCCTTGCAGCCCAACCGCATTGAGCATTCCACTTGATGTCGGATGCAATCGAGGCTTTGGATTACCGCCCCATTCGAAGGATGCCAAAGATTTGACAACTACTGCGCCGAGTTCGCGCAATGGCATATACGCGTCAAGTTCAGTACCAAGACCACAAGTTCCTGAAGCAGTCATGACAGGGTTCTTGAGAGTCACTGCACCAACATGCGTTGCCAAATGCGGTGATCGCGATCGCAGCCTCACTGCTGGTGATACTCCTGCAGCGACTTCACCTCAAGTGGATGTTCCTGTTGTTCAAACAGACCTTGAACTGCCGCTAACGCCGCATTGATCGTGGTTACCGATGAGACCCTAAAGATGTTTGCTGCTTTGCGAATTGCTTCGCCGTCCGAACGTCCGCCTCTGCCTTGTGGAGTGTTGATCACAAACGCAATCTCTCCGCGCTTGATCAACTCAACCGCATCTTCTGGCTGTGACTTCTTTTTGGCTGTGGTTTCTGAGACTTTGCCAACCACACGATCAACAGGATGCCCGAAGCGTTGCAAATAATCGGCGGTGCCAGATGTTGCAACAATGCCAAGACCCAATTCCCGCAGACGTTTAGCAACCACTAGCCCGCTTGGCTTATCGCGATCGTTGAGTGACAAGAACACCATGCCGCTAGTTGGCAATTCGGTTCCTGCGGCGATCTCGGCTTTTACAAATGCGCGACCAAATGTGGAGTCAATACCCATCACTTCACCGGTCGAACGCATCTCTGGTCCAAGTGCAGTATCTACTTCTGGAAAGCGACTAAAAGGCAGAACAGCTTCTTTGACAGAAACGTGTTTGCCACTGACTGGCTTCTTCAAGAGACCTTCGGATCGCAATTGAGCCAATGAAGCACCGAGCATGACCCTGCTTGCAATTTTGGCCAAAGGCACACCAGTTGCTTTGGCAACAAACGGCACTGTGCGAGATGCACGAGGATTCGCTTCAATCACATAGATCTGAGACCCAGTGACCGCAAATTGCACGTTAATCAGTCCTCGCACATCCAGCGCATTAGCAATCACTTTGGTGTACGACTCAACTGCTTCAACCACCCATGCTTCAAGTGTCGGAGGAGGAATGACACATGCAGAGTCACCAGAGTGAACTCCGGCCTCCTCGACATGCTCCATCACGGCCCCGATCAACACTTCGCCAGTTGAATCGCGAATGGCATCAACGTCGATTTCGGTGGCATCGTCCAAAAAGCGATCGATGAGCACTGGACGCTCCGACGAAAGTCCGCCCTCTCTACCGAGAGTTCCCGCAACAGTGAGTTCGTGCATTGCTCGCTCCAGGTGCGCTTCGTCGTGCACAATCTGCATCGCGCGTCCGCCCAATACATAACTTGGTCGAACCAATACTGGATACCCAACTTTCAATGCAATCTTTTTTGCTTCATCAATCGTTAGTGCAGTTCCACCAGGTGGCTGAGTAATTTTGAGTTGTTCACACAAAGCGCTCCACTTCTTGCGGTCCTCGGCAATGTCGATGGAATGTGGCGATGTTCCCGCAATGAGCTCGACTGGAATCAGATTTGCCAACTTCAATGGTGTCTGACCGCCTAAGCCAACGATCACCCGAGGAGCGACTCCGCCTGCGAGTGTTTCGGCTTCGATCACATTCATTACATCCTCTTGCGTCAACGGCTCGAAGTACAAGCGATCCGAAGTGTCGTAGTCGGTTGACACAGTTTCAGGGTTGCAGTTGACCATGATTGTTTCAAAACCTGCATCGCGAAGAGCAAAACTCGCATGCACACAGCAGTAGTCAAATTCGATTCCCTGACCAATGCGATTTGGTCCACTACCTAAAATAATCACTTTGGGCTTCGTTGAGTTATGCACTTCATTCTCGTCCTCGTACGTCGAGTAGTGATACGGGGTTTGTGCAGCAAACTCGGCACTGCATGTATCCACAGCCTTATACGTTGGAATAACACCAGCTGCGATGCGCGTTGCTCGCACATCTGACTCAGAGACCTTCCAGAGATAAGCCAATTGTGCATCAGAAAAACCGAGACGTTTTGCACGCCGCCACGAACGCACCGTCATCTTGTCGATACCACATGCATCCAATACCGCGCGCTCGTCAGTGATCATCGACATCTGGTCGAGAAACCAGTAGTCAATGCGACACGCATCATAAATGCGCTCGCGCGAGATACCTCGGCGCACACACTCTCCTACCTGAAAGATGCGCTCGGGCGTAGGGATTGCAATCTGCGCCAGCATCTCATCGTCGGATTTCTCACGCATCAAGAGTTCTGGTGGATCACAGTTCAACCCAGAACGACCATTTTCAAGCGAGCGCAATGCCTTCTGCAAGCTTTCAGCAAAAGTCCTGCCAATTGACATCGCTTCACCAACACTTTGCATCTGTGTGCCGAGCACTCCTGATGTGCCAGGAAACTTCTCAAAGGCCCAGCGCGGAATTTTGGTAACCACATAGTCGATCACTGGCTCGAAACTCGCCGGAGTCATCTTGGTGATGTCATTAGAAATCTCATCCAATGTGTATCCAACTGCCAACTTGGCAGCAATCTTGGCGATCGGAAAGCCAGTTGCTTTGGATGCCAATGCCGACGAACGCGAAACCCGCGGGTTCATCTCGATCACTACCTGCTCGCCTGTCAGTGGGTTGACTGCAAATTGCACATTGGATCCGCC
>WLKU01000062.1 GCA_009701105.1 Actinomycetota bacterium
ATGAAAATTGTGATCTCTGGAGCCAGTGGGCTCATCGGCAAAAGCCTCGTCTCGCAACTGCAACAGCACGGCCATGACGTTGTGCGACTAGTTCGTCGCGCCGCCAGCACTGGCGAAATCATGTGGGATCCAAAAGCTGGCGTACTGAGCGCATCTGCTCTCGAAGGGACCGATGCTGTTATTCATCTTTCGGGTGCCGGAATCGGTGACAAGCGATGGACAGCGACCTACAAGCGAGAAATTTTAGAAAGCCGCACGATCACAACAAATTTGCTTGCAACAACAATTGCCAGCATGAATCGCAAACCATCAGTGTTCTTGTCTGGTTCAGCAATTGGCATCTACGGTCCGCGTGGCGAAGAGCAACTCACTGAAGTCAGCACCCATGGCACAAGTTTTCTGGCTGACGTTTGCGAGCAGTGGGAACATGCCGCAAAACCAGCATCCGACGCCGGCATCCGCACTGTGTTGTTGCGCACAGGCATTGTGCTGACGACCAAAGGTGGTGCGCTCAAAAAGCAATTGCCACTCTTCCAACTCGGACTCGGTGGCAAGTTTGGCAATGGCAAGCAGTGGCAGAGTTGGATCTCAATCGATGATGAAGTCGGTGCGATCGAGCACTTGCTTACCGCCAACGTGAGTGGCGCCGTCAACCTCACTGCCCCAAACCCGGTAATCAACGCAGAGTTCACGAGCACGCTCGCACGCGTAGTGAAGCGCCCAACTTTTCTTCCAATCCCGCCGTTTGCACCAAAAGCAATACTTGGCGGCGAACTTGCTGACGCATTGCTATTTACAGGACAACGAGTTATCCCTGCGGCGCTCAATGCCAGCGGTTACCAATTCGTGCATCCAACACTTGAAGTAGCGCTGCGCGCATTGCTCAAAAATAGCTAAAAGTCAAAAAAATTATGACGCTGCCCACACAAGTTGATGTGGTCGTGATCGGCGCTGGTCTATCCGGTCTGGCTGCTGCACGACAGATTCAACAGAGTGGATTGAGTGTTGTGGTCTTGGAAGCATCTGATGGCGTTGGTGGGCGCGTGCGCACCGACAACGTAGATGGGTTTTTACTTGACCATGGTTTCCAGGTCTTGCTCACTGCGTATCCAGAACTCGCCACACAAGTAGACATGAAGGCACTCGACCTGCAAGCGTTCGACCCTGGCGCACTTGTTTGGATAAGTTCAAAAAATGGTGGTCCTGGAAAAGGTCATGTGGTTTCCGATCCATTTCGTAAGCCTTCGACACTTTTTGCAACGACTTTTGCACCGATTGGCTCGGTGATCGACAAATTGCGCATCGTATTGTTGCGACTGCGTGTATTGCGCGGCGTGGCTCCCAAATTATTGCGCAACAACGACATGTCAACACTCGATGCACTTCGCAGCGCAGGTTTCTCGCACCGCATGATCGAGACATTCTTCAGACCACTCTTCGGTGGTGTCCAACTGGACCCACAATTAGCCACTTCGCGACGCATGTTCGACATTATTTTTCGCTCACTGAGTGAAGGGCAAAGTGTGTTGCCAGCCCGCGGCATGCAGGCTCTTCCCGAACAACTTGCATCACGCCTGCACCCCAACACCATCCACCTCAATTCGCCTGTTGAGTCACTTGACGGAACGAAAGTGATTCTGCGCAATGGTGAGTGCATTGCAGCACGCGCTGTTGTAGTCGCTACGGATGGCCCAACTGCTTCGACTCTGCTGGGTTTACCAGCCGTACAGTCACGCACAGCGGGATGCGTCTACTTTTCTGCCGACACTCCGCCGAATGACAAAAAGTACGTCATTCTTGATGGCTCCGGAAAAGGCCCCGTGCTTAATGTCGCAATTATTAGCAACGTAGCCCCGTCGTATGCCCCACCAGGCAAGCACCTCATTGCCGCAGCGCTGCCTGGTGTGATCACAGGCGATCTCGAGCAACTTGCTCGAAAACAACTTCGCGAATGGTGGGGCCCACAAGTCGATTCCTGGAAACATTTGCGCACATACGCAATCAGCCACGGTGGCCCAGTGCAATCTGCACCATTCTCTCCCAAGCAGCGTGTATCACTTGGAGATGGCCGATTTGTATGCGGCGACCATCGTGATACCGGCTCTCTACAGGGCGCAATGTATTCTGGCCGCCGATGCGGCGAGGCTGTTGTGCAGTCACTCGCCTAGATTGAATACATGACAATCGATAGAAAAAAACAAATCGTCAGCGTGGAGCGAATGATCTCCGCAACACCCGAACAAGTATTCGAGTTGCTTGCCGACCCACGGAACCACAGTGCATTTGATGGTTCAGGCACGGTCAAAGCAGCCAACGACGCTGCACCAACCCGATTGTCACTCGGCGCAAAGTTTGGAATGGACATGAAGATGGGCCCTTCGTACAAAATTCAAAATGAAGTTGTCGAGTTTGTTGAGGGTAAGCAAATCGCATGGCGCCACCAAGGTCATCACGTCTGGCGCTACATGCTCGAGCCTGTTGCTGGTGGCACGAAAGTCACCGAACAGTTTGATTATGCCAAGATGCGAGCAAAAATAGTTTTGTACGTTCTTCGATCAATACCGAAAAACGAAAAATCAATGATCAAGACTCTTGAAAATCTTGAAAAGCACTTCGCAGGCAAGTAAGTAACGCGACGCCGATCATGACAGTTCAGCTTCCTCTCGGGTTTCGTTCCCACGTAGCAAACATTGGCATCAAAGATACGACCGACGATTTCACCCTCGTTGTTGCCGACGGTACTTGCTCGGCTGCCGGTGTGTTTACACAAAGTCGTTTTGCGGGCCCAAGTGTCGTAGTGAGTCGCGAGCACATCGCCAATCTTTCTGCTCGCGCAGTAGTAGTGATCTCCAAAAATGCCAACGTCGCAACTGGCGCGGAGGGAATGTCAAATGCCCGTGAAATAGTTGCCAACGTTGCATCAACACTCAATTGCCCCATCACAGAAGTACTCATTGCTTCGACAGGCGTGATTGGCCGTCAGTACCCGATGGACAATGTTCGCATGGGCCTCACATCTATCCCTCAGCCCTGCTCCGAAACTTCGGCAGACGCTGTGGCACGAGGAATCATGACGACGGACACGGTTTCCAAGGTTGCGCAAGCCACAGTTAGCGGCTCGAGTTCGCGCGTCGTTGGCGTAGCAAAAGGTGTTGGCATGATCGAGCCAAACATGGCAACGCTGATCACCATGATTTTTACCGACGCACTAATAGCGCCAGCCATTCTCGACAGCATGTTTCGCAAAGTCATCGACCAAACATTCAATTGCGTTTCGGTAGATACCGATACTTCTACGAGCGATACAGCAATTGTGATGGCGAGCGGTGCCGCTGGTGTCGTTGACCTTGTCGCATTTGAGCAGGCGTTGTACGAAGTTGCGCTGTCACTCACCAAACAAGTAGCGCGAGACGGCGAAGGAGCCGAAAAACTTATCGAGGTTCACGTTGATGCTGCGAAGGATCGCGATCAGGCCAAAACAGTTGCCAAGGCAATCGTTAACTCTCCCCTTGTAAAGACTGCCGTGCACGGAGCAGACCCAAACTGGGGTCGTGTAGCAATGGCAGTTGGTAAGTGCAGTCAATATCTAGATATCAACCAAGACAATGTAGTGATTCGGTTTGGCACGCAAGAGGTGTACCCCACCCAAGTTGACACCGAAGGTCTCGCAAACTTAAGTCAATACATGCGTGGAAAAGATGTGCGCATTCATGTCAGTCTGGCTACCGGCACAAGCGATGCAACTGTGTGGGGCTGCGATCTCACCGATGGCTATGTGCGCATCAACGCCGACTACACCACCTGATTCTTGTGCAGTGAGTTAGAAGTAACTCTCAAGCCAAAGCAACAGCGACTCGCGGTAATGCAGCAGAGATTTGTATTTAGCCACGTCATCTGGAAGTCGCTTAATCAATGAGTGCAGAGTTTGTGCCTTGTCGGCACCTCGCGCAACGTACTGCGTGATCGGTTGCTGATAGGTGCGAATCGTAAACAGTGATCCACCACTGAGTGGCAGAGCCCGAAGCGTCTGTCTTTCCATGCGCACCCACAGTTGTGATGGGTCACTCAAAAGCGGCGCACTGGGGCCAACAGGTTGAAACAATGCGCAGTGATCTTCGATCGTCCAATTAGATCGAACCATAGGTTGGTCGGCCTTCAGTCTTGCCATTGTTGTATCTACCGCACCGCCTACTTGCTCTGCATATCTTGCAACAGGTCGATGCACGGCCAGCATGTCTTGTCCCAACTTTGTACTCAACCTCCATCGGCTTGGCGAGCACACCACACCGGCAACAACGACTTGGTTCATGACCACCAAGTCGTCAGCAACCATCAGGGCTGCTTCGACAAGCGCGTCGATACCTGTCGATTGCAGGTTCACACCAACAAAGTCAGCCACCAATTGTGCTGCTTCTTGCGCAACTGCTTCGCCACCTGGATGCAGTGAAACCACTTCGTCGCGCCGAGTGCGAAGTAATTCTCGCTTCATAGCAATTGTCGGCGCGGTCTCACGATCGCTTGGCAACCATTGCGCCATGTCGAGCGGGCGTGTTCCCACACGATGCCGAAACTCATTGGTCATCTCTGCTGGCAGCATCGAGTCGGCCATTGGTAGCGCCTTAAACGATGTGAAATCAATTGTGGGCAACTCGTCATAGGGCGTAAACGGATGTTGATGCAGTACGTGAGTCATGATTGCACGCTCATTACCGCGCGCTCAACATCAGATCACTTAGGTGTCATGCGAATGCCACCGTCAACGCGAATCGTCTCGGCATTCATATAACTGTTGGTGATGCATTCCACCACCATGCTTGCAAGTTCTTCTGGGTAACCAAGTCGCTGTGGAAAGAGCACGCCCTTTTGCAAATTCTGTTTAAAGAGTTCGCTGTTTTCGCCTTGTCCGTAGATCGGTGTGTCGATGAGACCAGGTGCAACGGTGTTGACGCGAATGCCAATAGCCGAAAGATCACGAGCAATCGGCAATGTCATGCCAACTACTCCGCCCTTTGATGCCGAGTACGAAGCCTGACCAATTTGTCCGTCGAATGCAGCAACCGATGCCATGTTGCAGATTGAACCGCGCTCACCATTTTCAAGCGGCTCGTTTGTGCTCATTGCAGTGCCAATGATGCGAATGCAATCAAAAGTGCCGACCAAGTTGATGGCCACAACTTTTTTGAATGCATCCAAGTTGGCAGCCGACTCGTATGAGCCGTCCTTGCCCACGGTGCGTTGCGCCCAACCAATGCCAGCCGAGTTGACAAGTGCACGAATTGGACCCATCGACTTGGCCATCTCTGCAGCATTGATGATGTCTTGCGTGTTTGTCACGTCAACTTTGCAATACGCTCCACCAACTTCTTTTGCTAGCGCCTGACCTTTTTCTTCTTGAATGTCGGCGATAACGACTTTGGCACCACGCTTGGCCAGCAAGCGAACGCATGCCTCACCAATTCCTGATGCTCCACCTGTGACTATTGCGCTTGCTCCGTTGAGTTCCATGAGGTGCAACTCTACGCAAGTTGGTATGCGTCAAGCAAAGCCGAGCGACGCCGCTACAGCAAGTGCATCAACGTGTTCATTCATTGGCTCGCCATTATGCGCTTTGACCCACGTAAAGGTCACATCACCGCGTTTATTTACTGTATCTATGAGCGGCTCCCAAATATCGCGATTGGCCACTGGCTGACGCTGTGAATTTTTCCATCCACGTTTTTGCCAACCAACCCACCACGAGTCTCGAAAACAATGCACCACATAGGTGCTGTCAGAACGAATTTCGATTGGCCCGGCATGATCGGCGTGCGCGCGCAATGCTTCCAACGCAGCCATCAATTCCATTCGTTGATTTGTCGTGTGTGTTTCGCCACCCGTTGCACAAGGTTCACCTGTTGGAGATGTTGCCCACGCCCAGCCACCAGGGCCTGGGTTTCCCGAACATGCTCCGTCGGTGTAGATAACAATCACGCCCTAGATACTTGCTGATCTGAAGCCATTCGGCAGGTACCCACCAGTAAGTCTGCGAGAATGAGCCAATGATCTTTGACGGTTCGATGCACCAGTTGCCCGATACCGACCCTGGTGAAACTGCGGAGTGGCTCGACTCGCTCGACGCCGTCGTTGATGTGCAGGGCAAAACACGCGCAAGATATTTGTTGTCCCGTCTTCTCGAGCGCGCACGCGAATCGCAAGTGAGTTTTCCAGCAACAGTTTCCACTCCGTATGTCAACAGCATTCCTCGCGAACAAGAACCGTGGTTTCCTGGCGACGAACACATTGAACGACGCATCCGCGCATACATCCGCTGGAATGCTGCAGTCATGGTGGTGCGGGCCAACACCAACGCCGAAGGCATCGGCGGTCACCTCTCTACATTTGCGTCGTCGGCAAGTTTGTACGAAGTTGGTTTCAATCACTTCTTTCGCGGCAAAGACAGCGGTACTCCGGGTGACCACATCTATTTTCAAGGTCACGCAGCACCTGGCGTCTATGCAAGAGCATTTATTGAACGCCGTTTAGACGAAGACGATCTCGATCATTTCAGGCGCGAGATCGGCCGCAATGGTCAAGGTCTCTCGAGCTATCCGCATCCACGACTGATGCCAGAGTTTTGGGAGTTTCCAACGGTCTCAATGGGACTTGGTCCACTCACCGCTTTGTATCACGCCAGATTTAATCGCTATCTGCAAAACCGTCAACTCGATGACACTTCCAATAGTCGGGTGTGGGCTTTTTTGGGCGACGGAGAATGCGACGAGCCAGAAACTCTCGGATCAATCTCGCTTGCAGCGCGCGAGCAACTCGACAACCTCACGTTCGTTGTCAACTGCAACTTGCAACGCCTCGATGGTCCGGTGCGTGGCAATGGCAAAATCATTCAAGAACTTGAAGCCGTGTTTCGTGGCGCAGGCTGGAACGTCATCAAAGTTATTTGGGGTTCGAAATGGGACGAGCTACTCGCCCGCGATACAACTGGTGTGTTGCTCAACAAGATGAACAACACTGTCGATGGCGAATTTCAGCGCTACATCATTGAAAACGGCAACTACATTCGCGAAAACTTCTTTGGTCCAGACCCACGATTGCGCGAGATGGTCTCGCACCTGAGCGATGAAGAACTCGAGATGCTTCCCCGTGGCGGGCACGACTATCGCAAGTTGTTTGCCGCGTTTAAAGCAGCGAGTGAAAACATTGGTTCGGGCAGACCCACAGCCATTTTGTGCAAAACAGTAAAGGGTTGGACACTCGGTCACGAGATCGAAGGTCGTAACGCCACGCATCAAATCAAAAAAATGACCGATGAACAGTTGCGCACTTTGCGCGACACTCTGCATCTCAATGACGAGATCCCAGACTCAGCACTCAGCGGTGACGATCCACCGTATTTCCG
>WLKU01000063.1 GCA_009701105.1 Actinomycetota bacterium
CGCCAAACCAACCACCGCAGCACGAAAATCGCTCACCCCAAAGCCAATTAGATCGGATACGCAAAACCCACTTCGCGATGCGCTGATTGATGCCACTGCAGAGGTGATGAGCAAGACAGGCTTTACCGGCGCAACTATTTCGCGCATCGCTCGAAAGTCAGACATAACGAGCGGCTCGATTTACAACTTCTATGCCGACAAAGAGTCTCTCATGAATGATTCAGTAAGCGAGTTGATGCGTACAACACAGCGTCAGAACCTCGATTCCAAAAAGGTTGCCTCATCACTTCATAAGCCAAACTTTGGTCTGACCGACAGTTTCGATTTTGGACTCATTCCAGATCGAAGAACTTGGCTACGTTTTCGACAGGAATGCATCATCGCAACTCGCCATCACAAAAAGACTCATAAAGAGATGAAAAAGGTGATCACAGAATTAAATGAATCAATGACTCAATCATTTCCGCATCTCAGTCCTGCCGTGGTCAACCTAGTCAGCATGGGCGAGCAAGCGATTGGCTACGGCTACAGCTCGTTGTTTGGATACACCAACCTTTTTGATAAGTGTGACTTTGATGCGATCATGGTGCAGGTCGCGAAGCAAAACAGCCTCTAAGCCTGAACTAGCTTGGGCGATACACACCAAACACATCGCGTAGAGCATCGCTGACTTCGCCGAGAGTTGCATTAGCTCGCAATGCTGCCTTCATCGAGATCAACACGTTGTCGGTTGACTTAGCAGCAGCGCGGAGGTCTTCCAAACACGCAGTCACTACAGCCATGTCTCGACCTGATTTGTACTGTGTCAACCTCGCGACCTGCTCTTTTTCGAGCAATGGGTTTGCAGGAGTGATTTTTGGTGCTGGCTCGTTGTCGACAGTGAACTTGTTGACGCCCACCAGCACTCTCGACTGATCATCAATCGATTTGGTGTACGAATATGCCGCGTCTTCAATCTCATCCATCTGGAAGCCAGCCTCAATTGCTTGCACTGCCCCACCCATCTCGTCGATGCGGGCGATGTACTCGTAAGCCAATCGCTCAACTTCATTTGTCAGCGACTCAACGAAGTACGAGCCTGCGAGAGGATCTGGAGTGTCGGTGACTCCACTCTCATAGCCAATAATTTGTTGAGTTCGCAGTGCAATTCGAGCAGCATCTTCAGTTGGCAAACTCAAAGCCTCATCAAAACCATTCGTGTGCAAACTCTGTGTACCACCCAGCACAGCAGCCATGCTCTGAATCGCCACGCGCACAACGTTGTTGAGTGGTTGCTGAGCGGTCAGCGTCGAGCCGCCCGTCTGCGTGTGAAAGCGCATCAATTTACTCGCAGCCTTCTTTGCACCAAATCGATTGGTCATGATGTCGTGCCACATACGACGACTTGCTCGAAATTTGGCAACCTCTTCAAAGAAGTTGTTGTGACCATTCCAGAAAAAACTCAAACGTGGGCCGATGTCGTCTACGTCGAGTCCGGCATCGACCGCAGCCTGCACGTAGGCAATCGCATTGCTCAATGTAAATGCAAGTTCTTGCACTGCAGTTGAACCAGCTTCGCGAATGTGATATCCCGAAATTGAAATTGTGTTCCATTTCGGAACGTTGGCAGCGCAATATTCAAAAATGTTTGTGATCAAACGCATCGACTGCGCTGGCGGATAAATGTAGGTTCCGCGTGCGATGTATTCCTTTAAGAGATCATTCTGAATCGTGCCACTAATTGCACTTGCCGGCACTCCACGCTCTTCCGCAACGAGTTCGTACATCAACAACAAAATTGAAGCCGTTGAGTTAATCGTCATCGAAGTCGTGACTTTGTCGAGCGGTAAATCTGCAAGCAGGGTGCGCATGTCGTCGAGCGAATCAATTGCCACACCAACCTTGCCCACTTCGCCAGCCGAGCGCGGATGGTCACTGTCGTAACCCATCTGAGTAGGCAGATCGAATGCGCAACTTAATCCGGTTTGGCCGGCCTCGAGCAAAAACTTAAACCTTTGGTTGGTGTCGGCGGCACTACCGAAGCCCGCGTATTGGCGCATCGTCCATAAACGATCGCGATGCATGGTTGGGTAAATGCCCCGCGTATAAGGAGGTTCGCCAGGATTCCCAATTTGGGCGGTCGAGCCAGCAATCGATTCGGCCGTATAGAGCGGCTCGACAACGATTCCTGAGTCGGTCTGGCGAGGGGTTTGAGATTCGGTCACGGATACAGGCTACGAGATTCGCTGCAAGGCACACAGACTGGGCAGAGCAATTACGGCAGTTCCTTCTCTTGGCTAGCCTTGGCTCATGGCAATCACCGAAAGCACAAAGAAGATTGACGGTCGTGAACTTGTTCCCCAGACACTTGCGTCACTTGGACGCCCCACCTACGACAACGTCGAAGACGAACGTCGCGCTCGCAAGATTGGCTTAGCAGCATCTCTTCGCGTGTTTGGTCGTCTCGGCTATGGCGAGGGCGTTGCAGGTCACATCACCGCACGCGACCCAGAATTCACCGATCATTTTTGGGTCAACCCATTTGGCAAAAGTTTCCGCCACATGAAGACGAGTGATTTGATCTTGGTCAATCACGATGGCGATGTTGTGTACGGCAACCAACCCGTCAACAAGGCTGCTTTTGTGTTGCACGCAGCAATTCATAAGGCTCGCCCAGAAGTGATTGGTGCTGCACATGCGCACTCCACGTATGGCAAGGCTTGGTCGTCGCTTGGTCGCAAGCTCGATCCGATCACGCAGGACTCGTGCATTTTTTACGAAGACCACACCGTGATCTCCGAGCAAGGTGGTGCAGTTGTCTTCGAAGCCACTGCAGCCGAAGAAATCATCTCCAAGTTTCCTACGGGCAAGGCCGCGATTCACCAGAATCACGGCTTGTTCACTGTCGGCACCACTGTTGAAGCCGCTGCGTTTTGGTTCATCACCATGGATCGCAGTTGCCAAGCACAGTTGCTTGCCGAAGCAGCAGGCACTCCAAAACTGATCCCCCACGAATCCGCGCTGTACACGCAGCAGCTAACGGGATATGCCGATGCTGGTTGGTTTCAATTTCAGCCGTTGTTTCAAGAAATTTGCGCATCAGATCCCGAACTGTTCGAGTGAGCAAACCAGCACCTCGTTCGGCATCAACTTCGGCGCGCATTGGATCATTGCCACCCGAATTATTTTTTATTTGCTCTGCAACCGCCCAATACATTGGCGCGGTCATCGCGTTCAATTTATTTGACAGACTTGCGCCAGCCAGTGTCGCGTGGCTCCGTGTCATTAGCGCCGCATTAATTCTGCTCGTCTTTTCTGCACGGCGACTTCGCGCTCAAGGCAAATGGACGAAAGATGAATTGGTTGCTGCAGCCAGTTTTGGAATTGCCGTCGCATTTATGAATCTCACGTTTTATCTAGCAATCGACAGGCTTGATCTTGGTAAAGGCGTAGCGATTGAATTTATTGGCCCCATCTGCGTGGCTGCATTGCAGACAAAGTCTCGTCGAAATGCAGGCGCGCTCGGGCTTGCAACACTTGGCGTTTTGATTCTCTCGGGATTCGAACTTGGCAACGAGCCGCTTGGCCTGCTGTTTATCTTTTTAGCCTCTGCATGTTGGGCTGCATATATTGTTGTTGGTTCGCGCGTTGCCCAACTCAATAGAGGCGTCTCGGGGCTTGGCGTGGGTCTCGCAATTGGCGCAGTTGCTATCGCTCCGTTTGGTGCACCACAAAGTGGTTCAGCATGGGGTTCTCCCTCAATCTTGGGCTTATGTCTACTTGTCGGATTGTTCTCCAACGCACTCGGCTACGGCATTGAGCAATCGATCATGCGAAAAATTCCAGTTCGCAGATTTTCTGTGTTGCTGGCATTGCTCCCCGTCACCGCCGTTGTGTTTGGATTTTTATTTCTAGATCAAACTCCAACTTTTGTTGACATGATTGGAATTGCATTGGTGTTGACTGGTGTGGTTGTGCAGCAACGCGAAACACTGACGCCAACAAGCGAATCTTCCTAAAGCATTGCACTTTCCTGCCGATCACTTTCGGTAGAATAGAAATTAAGCGGGCGAGGAGAATCCTTCAGCATGCGCGTACCCCCAAATTTGAAAAAAATTAGTGCAGTTGGCATTATTGTCGGCAGCCTGTTTGCCACGTTGCTGACAGTTGGTCCTGCGCGCGCCGATGACGGTTTGTTGCCCAATGCAATTGTGATCAATGGACGCGGGTATGGACACGGTCGAGGCATGAGCCAATACGGTGCATACGGATGGGCCACGACTGGCTCGACGTGGGACCAGATTCTCAACTTTTATTACGGCGGCCCAACGGGAAACACCATCGGCTCACTCGCCGACCCGGGCCAAGAGATGACTACATACCTCTCGGCCATGAACGACAAATCAACGTCGGTCGTCGCCGACGCTAGCAACGCAGTGTTTGTGCAAGACCCAACCCCCGGCCGACTCTGGACATCGCTGGTAGCAATCGAAGTTTCACCACGCGTATATCGCGTGTGGGGTTCGATGGAGCGCAAGTGCGCAGTATCTACAGACCCAGCAACCGAGGGCTTCACGTTGATTGCCGATGTGCCAACGGTTGCATCGTTCACCACGACCGTAGGAGCAGACCCTGCTGCTGCATCAACTGCAGTCATCGGTTTGTGTGAGCCGCGCACCAGCAGTAAAAACAAGATCCGCTATTACCGCGGAGAGATTCGTGCTGTCAACAACTCGAGTGGCGCTAACCGCACCATCAATGCCACCAGCATTGAAAGTTATTTGCGAGGAGTCGTGCCCCGCGAGTCACCTGCCGATTGGGGCAATGCAGCAGGTGGGGCAGGTATGCATGCACTTCGTGCGCAAGCTGTTGCAGCCCGTTCATATTCGGCAACCGAAAATAGATATGTGGGATTGGCACGCACATGCGACTCACAGGACTGTCAGGTGTACGGCGGCACCGCATTACGTGAATCGGTCAATGGTGCAATCGTTGCTCTTGAGCATCCACTCACCGACCAAGCCATAGCCGAAACCGCAGGTGTCGTGATTGTGCAACCAAATGGCAAGCCCTCGCGCACAGAATTTACGTCGAGCAATGGTGGACGCACTGCGGGTGGCACCTTCCCTGCCCAAGTGGATCCAGGCGATCTCGCCAGCGAGCCTGTCAATAATTTGTTGGTCTGGACACGCATCATTTCTGCTACGCAGCTCATGACTAAATATCCACAAATCGGCACCTTGACATCAGTTGTCACCACTCACGATGGCCTTGGCGGAGACTGGAATGGTTATGCAACTTCGGTTGCCATTAACGGCACTGCGTCTACCGTCACCGTCAAGGGCTACGACTTCAAGTCCATCTTCGACCTACCTGCTCCATGGTACGAAACATCATCTATGTATGGAGCAGCATTCGATGCTGACCCGGTTGGCGCAATGTTGTTTATCGGAGACTCTGTAGGCGAAAGCATCGCCAGCACATTTGCATCCGTTATCACTCCTGCATACCCAACCATGAACTATCAAGCGCTTACCAACCGCTGTCTCGTTGGCCCGAGTTGTGTGGCCGCAGCAGCCGGATCACCCGACGCACCGGCAATCATCAATGCGCTCACCCCCGAGCAATACCCAAGCGTCGCAATTATTCAGTTGGGTTACAACGATGATCCAAACACATTTCAGTCCGATGTTGATCAGGTAGTCAACGCACTCAGCACACGCGGTGTGCAGCGAATTGTGTTTATCAATCTCTCCACTCGTCGCACATCTCGCAACTATGCGCTGTCTAATGCTGTGTTGGCAAGCGCAACGACTATGTATCCAAACGTCTCGGTGTTCGACTGGAACACGGCATCAAGTGCACCTTCGCAAAACAGATGGTTTAGCGACGATGTACATCTCACCAGCACTGGCCGCAGCGAATTCACGTTGTTTATCCGCAATCAATTGGACGCACTGCGCTCGCAAAAAATCATTACTAATGGAGTCGCAACCGTATTGCCGCTTGGCGTGCCGATGGTCAAGGGAGACCGGGGAGACAACGTCAAGGCCCTACAAACTGCCCTCAATGCATATTTCAAACTGCCAAAGAAGAAGCGCATCGCTGTTGATGGCGTACTCGGCAAAGGCACCATTGCTCTTGTTACAACTCTCGAGACCAATGCCGCCCTACCAATTGACGGCATTGTTGACGAAGCCGTGTTGGCAGTGTTGGGCATCGACCCAGCAACAATCGTTCTTTCTCAGGGCACCAAACACGCCACAGTTGCTACTGCCCAAACTGCTCTAGCCAGAGTGCTCAAAGTCAAGGTGCAAGCCGACGGCATCTATGGCTCAGGTACTACTCGCCAAGTGAAACGATTTCAGAAGAGTGTTGGCATTAAACAAACGGGCAAGATTGATCGCCTGACTTGGCAGGCCCTGCTTAGCGCTTCAAAGCTGAAGTAAAACGCTCTTCCCACGCCTCATTGCTGACCATCGTCGGATAAGCAGCACGATATTCACGCTTCAGTCGCTTATAGGACGTAGCGATCGCAAAAATTGACTTGACAACCTCGCGCAACAGTTTGAAAAATCTCTTTGTGTCGCGCTCTACCGTGTAGCCGTCGGTGATGCGGTCGTGACGATACAAAATTCGGTTGCGCAGTGTGGCTACACCGACTGCACGAGCATCTATGGGGCCAACGCCATACTTTTTGAGGCGTAACGGCTTGGGAATGATGTATCCGCCCACCAACACGATGGCGAATAAAAACCCAAATGCGCGCAACGCCTTGTGCCGTGGTTGACGAGGCGTGATTGCCGCCAACTCTGCCGACAGTGGCGCTGGCTTTTCTTCAGCACACACACGCAATTCGTCGTGCAATGCGGCGTGATCGATCTTCATCCACTCGGCTGGACCAGCCAAATATGCGTTGAGTCCGCGCAGCATATATTCGGTTGATGCATAACGCATCGAAAAGAGATTGCGGAACCCAAATGAAGAAAATCGATATGCCAGATTCCACCACGTGTGTTTGTCAAACACCAGCGTGTCGACAAGCGCCAAGTTGCGCGATTCATAAAATAATGATGATGGATTGTTTTTCAATCCAAAGTCGGCGTGCCACACAATCACTCCGTTGAGCGTGATCGAGTGCTTACCTGTGTGCATCAGACCAAAAGCAACATCGTCTCCACGCACAAACACTGGCAACGGATTTTCGTTAGTGATGTTGATTGGAAACGCGGTGTACCACCACGCCGTGTAGTCAAATGGAACTTCGGGCGCATCTTGCACAGCGACCGATCGCTCACGCATGTCGTCTTCGCGACCGAGTGCTTGCAACGGATATATAGAACGCCACGAATACTGCGAACCAGCCTCAAACTGCAGCCACGGACGCTCCTCAGAAAGCATTGCTCCGTGCA